>JAILKH010000071.1 GCA_024693925.1 Lachnospiraceae bacterium
TAAAATGAGTCTTATTTCTCTCCCGTTTTTTATTTTCATGTGTATTTTACTCTTGGTATATTATAAAATTAACCCTAAATATCAATGGTTAGTTTTACTTTTTTGCTCTTTTATTTTTTATATCTGGATCCATCCCCTTTATATAATATTCATAATGATCTCTATCATAAGTACCTGGGCACTCATGCTTAATCCGGTAAAATCACACTGGATCCTAACACTTATCATTAATCTTGGTATTCTCATTATATTTAGATACAGTATCTATTTCGGTCATTCTTTTATAGTCCCTTTAGGAATATCTTTTTATACATTTATGACACTAGGCTATGCTCATGATTGTGTGGGTAAAAAAATAGAACCGGAAAAAAATATCTTGCATTATGCCCTTTTTATTTCATACTTTCCTCAGATTACACAAGGTCCCATCGGCACCTATAATAATATGAAAACACAGCTGCTTTCACCTCATCCTTATGATCTGAACAATATTAAAGAAGGCGGTTACAGATGTATCAAAGGTCTCTTTAAAAAGCTTGTGATTGCCGGACGACTTAACTATTACGTGGATACAGTATTTACTTCCCCAAAAAGCTATGGAGGTCTGACTCTTATAATTGCGGTTTTCTTTTATGCAATCGAGCTTTACGCAGATTTCTCAGGTTATATGGATATAGTTTGCGGCATCTCCAAAATGCTTGATATTAAACTTACCGAGAATTTTCTGAGACCCTACTTTTCAAAAAATATACAGGAATATTGGAGAAGATGGCATATATCATTAAATGAATGGTTCAAAGAACACCTTATGATGCCTGCCGTTACCTCCGGGTGGAATAGGAAAGCTTCAAAATTTCTGGGAAAAATTTTTCCAAAGGCAAAAAAAGGAACATTACGTACCGTTTTTCCCTTAATTCTTGTTTGGATAATAACCGGTATATGGCATGGTGCTGAAGATGTCTATATAGGATGGGGTATATATTTTGCTATAATTATGCTGTTTTCGGTATGTACCATGAATTATATGAAAAAAGTCCGTAAGGCTATACATTGGAATGAATCCAATATTTTTATCAGAATATTTCAAACCTTAAGAACTTTCATTATAGTTCTGTTGGGAGAAGTAATGTTCCGTGCTCACAGTCTTAAGGATGCATTCCTTATATACAGGACTATATTTACAGATACAAGATTTGATCTGTCATCTATTAAAGCAGCCATGACCCCATTCGGTAATGGAAATCAAGCAGCAGCCTCGGTAATAATTCTTATTCTTCTTATAGGTGTATTATTTATTGTAGAATTGATAAAAGAAAACAACAATAAAGCATTTATCAAACACCGCTATTTATATGCCGCCGGAATGCTTGTAATTATGACTTTGTTTGGTGTAGCCGGTCAGTCAAATTTTATGTATCAGGCATTTTAATATAATTATTATTCTATAAATATCGTCCTCCCGATAAAATATCAAGGGAGCTTAATAACAGGATCTTTAATTTATGAAAAAAATCATACTTACAGTACTATCGGCGCTGGCAATAATAAGTGCCGTAGTAATTTTTAAAAATCTATATTCGTGTAATATTCCCATAGGAAACAGAGGTATAAAATCTGCTCTTGATCAAGGTGAACTTAATACTCTTTTTATCGGTTCATCAACCTTTCGATCAAATTTGGATATATTACAACTTGACGAAGCTTATGACGAAAAGACATATATAATCTCTTACGGAGGAAATCAATATACCGCAACATCAATACAATATGATGAGATAAGAAAAAGATCGACTCATAAGTGTAAATTAATGATATTTGAATTAGACCCGCTCATGCTCACAGAAGAAGTCAGACTTTCAGATTCAAGGGTTATATGGGATCTCTCCTTTGATGGAAAAATAGCTCTGTGGAATAAATTAAAGGACGCGGGAAATAATGATTTTTCCATAATGTATGAATATTTTATTACTTCGGGAATGGATGACCTTATCACCTATCCGATTACCGAAAAATTCTATTCAACACGTTATTATAAAGGAGCTAAAACTGATGAAACTCCTTCCTCCGGACTTGATTATCTTGAAAATGAAGAATTTGATATAAGTGATTCTGTTTTAATAGAAGAACAACTTGAATCCGTTAAAGAAATAATACTAAAATGCAGAAAAGACAACCAGGATTTTATTTTCCTTGAATGTCCGCATTATTACAGACTTGAAGATGATCCTAAATATACCGAGTATCACGACTATTTCACAAACCTTATGAAAGAATATGATGTGAAATGCATATACGCCCATGATATTGATTTTGACAACCACAACCCCGAATACTTTGAGGATATGGGACATTTTTCTGCTACAGGCCGTCAGGTCTACACCAAAAAACTTATTGAAAATCTTAAAGGGTATCTGTAAAATCACAGATACCCTTTTTTTCCTGATATCACACTAAAGTATTAAATCCACAAATATGATATTTGTCCGTATCCATCCTTTACTTTAATCTCTGAATCATATCATAAATTGCCCTTGCACTATTAAAATTAACCGGTATTATCTCAGTTGCGGGAACCGCAACATCATATTCCTCATCTATTACACTGATTATCTGGATTATATCAAATGAACTTAAAATCTTTCCATCAATAAGATTATCAGTTGTTTCAAAATCAACATCATCCCTTACATCTTTAAGTAATTCAAGCAGTTCCTCCATAAATAAACCTCCTATAAATTAACAATTAAGCTTCCATATTTCCTTAACATCTCTTACCTTTGATATTATACCATCCGAACATATCAATACAAGTGGCATATTTCTGCTAAGGAAAAGATTCAAACCCTCTGTTATTGAATATGCTCCTATGTTACAAAAAATAAGAGTATCTCCAACACTTAAGAGACCACCTTGAAAGTTCCTTGCAATAACATCATTAGTTGTGCATAAAGATCCGCACAAAGTCTGGTTTTTTTCGCACTTTTCCGCTATTTTATACCCGTTATTTATTAAACTTTTATCACTGTTATTTATTGTTAATATACCGTTATTTTTTACTGTTATTATAATAGGAATTTTCATTCCCATCATCTGACCCAGATAATTCAAATGATTTATACCACCATCAAGTATTACCCATCTTGTATCATAAGATTCCTTAACATCACGGATATCACTAAAATAATATCCGCAACTACTGGCAAGAAAACGTCCCATTTCAACAGTGAGGTTACTGCTGCCGGACGTTGCTATAAGATCGGGCAAAAGTTCCTTAAGAGGGTTTAAAGTATCCTGAAAATCATCCTGAACAAAATAAGGATAAGCCAAACCCGGTCCGTATTCAAGCAAAGGAAGATTAAGTCCGGTTTCCTCTCTTAAATCTCCGATAGTTTCTTTAAGCATTAAAAGCTCATCTCTCTGATGCTTAAGCTTAGTCCTCTGTGTACCCACAAAATAATGAATACCATCTACATTTATATGATTATCTTCCTTATTTACATTTATGATGTGCCTTATATCATCTATAGACATACCAAACTGACTCTTAGAAGACAATCGAAGTATCAGACTGACCTTACGGTCAATACAATTACATACTTCCTTAATATACTCATAATGCCTTACCGACTCAGCAGTCAATATCCCCGCTCCAAAGCTTATTGCATCTTCTATATCTTCTTTTTCTTTATGAACACCTGAATATATTATCATTGAAGGATCAACATTATATTGTTTACATATCTGAAGTTCTCCCGGTGAACACACCTCAAACTTATCTACAATATCGATAAGATACGGAATTAGAAAGGGATTAGCCTTAATTGAATAACACAAACCTATCTTATCTTCTGTTTTGTTAAGTAATTTTTTTATTTCCCATGCCCTGTTACGAAGCTCATCCGCATCAAAAAGAAATAAAGGAGTATCATATTCATTTTTTATTTTTTTTATAATATCTTTATTTATCATATTTCTCAAGAGCACTCCTGTCTATCTTTCCGTTTTTATTAAGCGGAAATTCATCAAGTCTTACTGTCTTTGAAGGAAGCATAAAAGGTGGAAGCTTCAATTTTAGCTCTTTTGAAACCGCTTCCTTATCCGCTTCTCCGGTATAAAAAAGAATTATCTTCTTATGTTTCATATCATAAATCGTACAAGCCCTTGATACTCCGTCTAACGACATTACCGAAACATCAATATCCGAAAGCTCTATTCTTTGACCCATATGTTTTATCTGAAAATCTTTACGTGAAGTATAATAAAGAAGTCCTTTATCATCATATTTACCAAGATCTCCGGTCCTGTATATCTGTTCATTAAATCTGTTATTTAAAGGATTCTGGATAAATACCTCATCAGTCTTTTTTCTGTCCTTATAATATCCGAGTGCCAGACATGAACCACCAACACAAATTTCCCCTTCAATATCCGGTAATTTTACCTCCCGATCATTATCATCAAGCAGAAATACTTTCTCATTCTTAAACGGAATACCGGCGGGTATAACTTCATCCTTATCATATTCCCTTTCAAGAATATGATAAGTACAATTACAGGTTATCTCAGTAGGACCGTAAAGATTAACATACATGGCATCAGGAAGATATTTTTTCCACTTGTTTAATTGTTTTACCGGCATTAACTCACCGGAAAACATTATTTTATTTATAGTATCCGGTGTCTTATATTCAAGTCCATTCATTATTGATACAAAACACATAGCGGAAACTGCCCATATAAGTGTCGTAACCTTATTATCACAAAGATAATCCATTAAAACTGCCGGCGAAGAAAAATATTCTCTGGGAATAAGTACCACTTTTGCACCTGTAAATAAACCACTGTAAATATCCTTAACCGACACATCAAAATCAAAAGGTGCCTGATTTGCTATCACATCTTTATCTGAAATACTAAATACAGCAGTAAACTCATTTATAAATTCAATAACCGATGCATGCCCTACTACAACTCCTTTTGGAATTCCGGTGCTTCCACTTGTAAAATTCACATATAGAGGCATTTTATCATAATAGTACTTACTAATTTCATATAAATATAACTCATCAGTGCATACTTTATCAATTTTTCTTATCAAATCAGAAATAAGGATTATATTTTTTGATACTTCTTCGTTTAAACTTAAAGATCTAAGAGCTTCCTCATTTGATTCATCAGTTATAATAAATGCCGGTTCAAGTACCGAAATTATACTCTCCGCACGATTAGATGTCTGCCTTATATCTATAAAACTGTAAAACAAATTAAGATACATACCGGCAAACATTACAATTATCGCATCCACACTTTTTTCCATATAAAAACATAGAGCTGTCTCAGGTTTAATTTCATTCCTGCCCTTAATATCTGCAAGATATGTAGCTATTCTTCCTGCATTATTCTTAAGCTCTGCATATGTTATACTTTTATTTTGATCTGAATATGCTATTCTGTCACCAAATTCATTTGCTGCCCTATCGAGCATATGCGTAATATTAATCATACTTCCTTAATCCCATTATATATAAAAAAGCTCTAAATAATGATATAATCATAACTTAGAGCAATCTATCAAACGGAGAAAGAGGGATTTGAACCCTCGCGCCGGTTGCCCGACCTACACCCTTAGCAGGGGCGCCTCTTCAGCCTCTTGAGTATTTCTCCTTAACGCTGAACTCGTGTAAATATTCAATTAAAGTCAACAAATGAATTATACTAAAACATATTTACTTTGTCAACAAACATAGTTTTCATATTCTTCTATACTCTTCAACACAAGTTTCATAAAGATCATTTCCTTCACAATCTATTACAACTATTACCGGAAAATCTTCTACATATAATTTCCTTATAGCTTCCGTTCCAAGATCATCATAGGCTATAACCTGTGAACCGATAATACATTTGGATAATATTGCACCGGCTCCACCTACTGCCGCAAAATATACTGCCTTATTCTTTATTATTGCATCTTTAACGGATTGTTGACGTTTACCTTTTCCGATCATTCCTTTAAGACCAAGATTTAATAAAGAAGGAGTATATTTATCCATCCTGGTAGCAGTTGTAGGACCCGCCGAACCTATCTGCCGTCCTTCTCTGGCAGGTGAAGGGCCCATATAATATATAATATTATTATTAATATCAAAGGGAAGTTTCTCACCACTTTCCA
>JAILKH010000115.1 GCA_024693925.1 Lachnospiraceae bacterium
GCTGCATCCTACAATTGCAGTAGATGAGTTTTCAAACGAATGCATGAGAAATATAGTCACCTATATCGGAATTGATTAATTTGCGGGAGAAAAACTGAAACAAGTTGTTGCAGAAATTCAAAAGTATACCAGAGGTTTTCGTACATGGATGAGAAGAGGACAAACATTAAACTTAAGTCTGTTGCAAAGCAGGATATTGAGACAGTCTGGAGGATGCAGGTCGAAGCATTCTCTGAGCTTTTGGAAAAGTATCAGGATTATGATATCAGAGAGATGTCGGGGAGTATATGGTAGGTGAAGACGTGGTATTGGCCATCAGAGTTCCTCGCGCAAATCGCTATCAGAAGCCTGTTTTTATAAATAGCGACGTATTTGGCTCTACTTTTCGTCGTAATCCTGAAGGCGACTATAGTTGTACAAAACCCGAAGTAAAAGCCATGATCCGGGATGCATCTGAAGAAAGTCCGGACGAAAGGGTGTTCACCCGCAAACCGGATTTTGACCAGGAAACAATTAAGTCTTACAGGAGCCGTTTTCTACCAGCCTTGGAGTGTAATTATCGAGAAATATCTTGACAAGATTATACTTGCTAACCCCGGAACGATCATAGCCGGGAAGTATCATTTCTATGTGTTCTGCATTCGGATCCAGGCATATGTCCTGTTATGGGTTTCAAAATAATCGTCAAGGTATATGAGGAGCCCGAGATACAGAATCTTAATATGGTATTTTTTAAAATATCGATATTATATTTGCATATTTTGAAAGAATCAATTTAATGAAAAAATTCCGGTCTTAAAATTCGCGTAGTATTTTTGACAAAATATGAGAATAATAAAATATATACTGTCACAAATAATAAATGAAGTATATTAAGGAAAAAATTAATTAAATTTAATTAAAAATATTCCATTTAGGTATTTACTTTTCTTAAAGAATAGTATTATAATGTGATTGCATTCAATAAATAAATAATACTTAATTTTAAACCGATATCACAAATGTATTTTAAAGTGACATGCGGAAAAAGAAAAGGAGAGATAGGGATGAAAAGAGGAAAAGTATTAAAATCAGTAGCCGCAGTTTTGGCATCGGTTTCTATGCTGGCCGGCAGCTCTACGCAGGCATTGGCTTGTCCGATAGTCAACGCTTGGGGATGTGGTTACAACTATGGAAGTATTTGTGTAACAGGAGACACTCAGGGTTGCGGGAGTGAAACATCAGGTGATGTGATAGTAACCGAAACCGAAACAGAGATCATTGAAGATGAAGAGATTATTGAAGGCGAGGGCATCGTTGAAGGTGAAGAGATCGTTGAAGGCGAGGAAATAGTTTCCGAAGATGAAATAATAGACGAGTCAGTTGTTGAAAATGAAGATGAGATCCTTGGGGATGATGAAGAAGTAATAGAGGAAGAAGCAGAAGAGACAGAAGATATTGCAGAAGATGACAAAGTAAATACTTATCTTGAAGATGGTGGAATGTATTCTGTAGGATATATTCTTAACAACTTCAATTTGTTTGTAAAACATGAGATCAAAGATACAAATCATACAATGGGACCTATCGCTGTAGGCGGAGATGCAGAGATCACCTGGTGGGGACTTAGAGGAGTTAAATTTGATGCCAACAGTTATGTAAAGGGAGTGTTAACTCAGAATGACTGGTATGCTTCCGTTGGTGGTAAAGATTTATATCTTGGTAATGTAAATAAAGGCAGATATGAGTGGAGAACCTGCAGCTACGACGATGATGATAACGGTGGTTGCTTCGTAGATACAACTACAGGGTACGGTATTCATAATACAAAGAATATTTTCTACTCTGATAATTACATTGATTTTGATGAAGCTTTCAATACAATAACAAGTGAAGTTAACGTATTGGATGTTGATTATGTTATTGACAGAGAACTCTCAACAGATAATTACAGTATTAATTCGGTTAATGGTACGGTAACCCTTAATATCAGATCCGGCAGCACCTACAGCATTGATTCATTGGATGGTATAGCAAGAATCAATATATACGGAGCAGATATCCAGTCAGCGGTTGATACCATCCTTATGGTACAGAGCTCTTCGGATGTAAGTATGTTCCCGGATGTTAAGGTTAACGGAAGTATTCAGGAATCATCAGAATATGGTAAGAATTCAAGTATAGTATTTATACTTCCCAATACAGAAAACATTACAATGCGTGCATCACACGCTCACTTCGGACATATTATTGCACCTAATGCATTTGTAAACTTCCCCGGTGGTGGTGATTACAACGGATGTATAATATGTAAGGATTTCCAGAGTGAAAGACAGGAAGGTCATATGTGGCCTTACAACGGTAAGAAATTTGAAGGTGCAGCTACAGGCTTTAAACTTACTAAGACAGTGAACGATAAAACACCTGAAGAAAATGAAGTATTTGAATTTACACTTGATGAAGCTGTAAATAATGAATGGGTAAATGTTCAGACAGTAAATAATAATGGTTCGGAAGCTGCTTTTGATACAATTGCATATGGTATGGCAGATGACGGAAAGCATTATTACAGAGTAAGTGAAACAGGCAATGTTGACGGATATGAAATGGATGACACAGTATATCTTGTAGAAGTCAATATTGAAAACGTAGATAATGGTTATGCAATAAATCAGAACAAGACAGAGAGATATTTTAAGGTAGATAAAGATTTAGATGCTTCTATGTGTGAGGCGGTTTGTTCAGAAGAAAATCTTGTTGATGCGATCAGTTTTAATAATAAGAAGGAATCAGGAACTATCAAGCTTTCAAAGAAGGTTAATGTAAAAGATGATGCAAAGACTTCTTACGATTTTACGGTAAAGAATTCAAACGGTGAATATTATAATGAAGAACTTGCTGATTTTACAGCAGATTACAGCGTAGTTAAGGTCGATGTAAACAGCGAGAAAGTATTATCTGATATCGCGTATGGTACATATACAATAGAAGAAGTTGATGTAACTGATGCTTATGGTAACGACTATGAAGTTGTTTATAACTATAACGGAGACAAGAAGGTTTGTGAGGCAGGTACAGAAGACAGAAGTCTGGAAGTTGTAGTCGACGGAGAAGAAGAAGTTAAAGTCACAAACAACGTATATCCTGAGATTAAGGTTGTAAAGAATTATTGTGATAAAGATGGTAATGCAATAAATGATGGTTCAACTTTCTATGTAGTTCTTTCAACAACAACAGGTTATTGCTGGTGGACAAAGACTGTATATTATGATCTTGAAGGTAATACATATTGCGGAAAGAAGGTTATTCCCATTAAAGCCGGTGAGACACTGACCTTTAAGAATCTTGATGCAGGAAGATCATACACAGTAACTGAAACAGATAAGTGCGGTAATGTTCAGTGTTCTACAACAGAGTTTGATGTTGTTAAAGGTACAGAAACAGTTTGCTTATCAGATAAGTCTGCTAAAGACTTGATCAAGACAGTAGAAATAAAGAATGTTGCTAAGAAAGTATCCGGTAGGATCAACATCTTAAAGAAGGATTACAGATACGGTTCATACGTAGACGGAGCTAAGTTTGTTCTTAAGAATGCAGATGATTGCTCGGTAATATATGTTACAGGACAGGCAGGTGCATATACATATTCTTCAACTTGTACAGGAATTAAGGAACTTGAAACAAGCTGCGGAGCTCTTTATGTAGACGGTTTACCTTGCGGTAATTACAAAATTGTAGAAGCTTCAGCTCCTTGCGGATATGAAAAGTGCTGTGAAGTTATCAGATTCTCGGTAACTAAGTCAGGAATTGTAAATTATACAAAATCTGTATGTGGTTCACTTATTAATTCATCGGTTAAATGCGGTTCTTTCGAAGGAACATATACTGTATATAATAAGCAGAAAACTTCATGCTGCATTTTCGATAAGAAATATAGCTGCTGCTGGTCTTATAAATGGAATTTCTGCTGCAATACATATGTTAAATGTTATACACCCTGCTTCAGCTTTTGTGGTTGGTAAATAAGACAAACAAATAGAATTTAAAAAGAGGACATCTCGATGTCCTCTTTTTCTTGCTCTTTATAATAGTTATGCTAAAATAATATAGGTTATATTTGAATCTACGATTGTATATAAAGGAAAATGATCAGGTGACTAAGGAGCTGAAATGATAAGATACGAATTATCGGCGTTGGTATCGTTTATTCTTTTTTTTATGGGTACAGTTGCACTGTTGATGGGGTATAGTACGTATGGTGGTAACAAATCCTCAAAATCAGGAAAAAGGATGTTTGTTGCCTGTATAAGTATTTTTGTATGGGATTTTGGCTATGGATGGATGGGCTTATGTTATAACAGTGATTTCGCATATATCCCTCGTGCCATGGCTCTTTTGTCGATAATTTCATACATGTGTGCGGTACTTACATATTTGGCATATTTGTCGGGTTTTTCTAAATCAATTACTAACACTGTTTGTACAGTGAGTTCACTTCTGTATTTCATTGCATGGTGGTTTATTATACAAAAAGATGCTGTGACTTTTAAGATTACTCCCTGGGGATATTGGTATGTCAGCAAATCATCACCTGCAAGATACCTTCAATTTTTATCAATAATCATTTCTCTTATATTGTTTTATGTTATTCTTTCGTGGTGGAATAGGAATTTAGAATATAAAAGAGAAAAACATTTGATAAAACGTTTTAGCTGGTTTGGCCCGATTCTGATTTTGGGCTTGTTGCTTGATACACTGATTCCCACATTTTTTGGCACAGCCGCAGTTCCCGGAAGTGCAATAGCCGCGTTTGCTTCTGCTATGCTTTTGTTTTTTATATCAAGACGTTATATGACTTTTGGTATTTCTACAAGAAATGTATCTGAATATGTATTCAGAGAGGTCAATGTGCCGGTTCTGATTCTTGATCCTAAAGGGAAAATAGAACTTTATAATGAAATAGCCGAGAGTACTTTTGCAAGGATGGGAAGTTTAAAGGGTAGAATGCTTGAAGAAATAGTGGAACCGGTAAGTGATCTTAAACATGTGTCTGAAGAATATAAATCCAGATTGTTGGCTATCAAGGGAAGGGAATCTTATTGCAGGCTGATCAGGTCTATAATATATGATGATTTTAATGAAGTAAGGTGTGAAATTATATTCTTGCCGGATATAACAGATGCCATATTATCTATGCAGATAGCGGATGAAAGCAGCAGGATCGCAGAAAATGCAAATAAAGCAAAAAGTAATTTTCTTGCCAATATGAGTCATGAAATAAGAACGCCTATGAATGCTATTATCGGTATGAGCGATATTATATTAAGAGACGGAGATGTGAATGAAGAAGTCAGAGGTCAGCTTAATGTGATAAAATCTGCCGGTAACGGATTGATGGAGATCATTAATGATATTTTGGATATATCCAAGATTGAATCCGGTAAATATGAGATTATAGACGATGAGTATGATATAGCCGAGCTCATAGCTGAGGTAAGCGTGCTTATACGTACAAGATTGCAGGGTACAGGTATAGATTTCAATATAAAGGTAAGCCCGGATATACCTAGAAAAATAATAGGAGATAAGCCTCGAGTTAGACAGATACTGGTTAATCTTCTTGGTAATGCCGTAAAATTTACTCAAAAAGGAAAGATCGAGTTTATATGCAATTGTAAACGGTTAAGTGATGATTATTTATTTTTCTTTGATGTAAAAGATACAGGAATCGGAATACGAGAGGAAGATATTAATAGTATTTTTGGAGTATTTAATCAGGTTGATACGCGCAAAAATAGGAATATTCAAGGTACGGGGCTGGGGCTCGCCATCAGTAAAAACCTGGCCATGATGATGAATGGTAATATAACGGTCGAAAGTGAATATGGTAAGGGGTCCACTTTTTACGTAACTATACACCAGAGAATAGTAAATAATGAAACTATCGGAGAGGAAGTTGCCGATAAACTTGAGAAATTTAAATTACTATCGATTGACGAAGATAATGAAGAGAAGTATCCTGATTATAAAAATAAAAATGTGCTGGTAGTGGATGATAATATAGTAAATCTTCATGTAACCAGGGGGTTGTTGGGATATTATTATATGTCGATCGATCTTGCCGAAAATGGTAATAAAGCTATTGAAATGGTTAAAAACAAAGATTATGATCTTATTTTCATGGATCATATGATGCCTGAAATGGATGGAGTTGATACTACGCGGATAATAAAGACAATGGAAGATGGTAAGTATAAGAATATACCTATTATTGCGTTAACCGCAGATGCTGTGAAGGGTACTAAAGAAATGCTGATCAAAGCCGGAATGCAGGATTATCTGGCTAAGCCCATAAATAAAAATGAATTAAGGCAGGTGCTTTCCAAATGGTTGTAAAAGAGTTAAATATACGATCATAGAAATGTTTTCCATAATACGGGTAAAAAGAAAAAGCATCACTTAACAGCCTTCTGTTAAAATGATGCTATACTGCGCGATCAGGGGCTCGAACCCTGGACACCCTGATTAAGAGTCAGGTGCTCTACCAACTGAGCTAATCGCGCATAATCCGCGACACAACTGTGATTATATTACAAGAATTATTAATTTGCAATAGTTTTTTTGAAAAAAATAGGGTGGAATAAAAAAATGATATATGAAACGCATGCACATTATGATGATAAAGCTTTTGAGAGTGACAGGGACAGTCTTTTAAAGCTTTTAAAAAAAGAAAATATAAATCCTGTTATTAATATCAGTTCATCTATGGAAAGTATTATAAGAACACTGGAGTTATGTGAAAAATATGACCATGTATATGCGGCTGTCGGGATCCATCCGAGTGATTGCGAGAATCTTAGAGAAGAGGATATTAAGTGGATTGAAGAGAAATGTAAGAATCCTAAGGTCGTAGCTATCGGGGAAATAGGTCTTGATTATCATTATGATGAACCATCTAAAGACATTCAAAAAAAATGGTTCATAGCTCAGCTTAAATTAGCATTAAAGATCGGATTGCCGATATCGGTACATAGCAGAGATGCAGCCAATGATACTTTTAATATACTGAACGATCCTGAATTTGACTCCCTAAAAGGGGTAATACATTGCTTTTCTTATTCGGCAGAAATGGCAAAAAAATATGTAAATAAGGGATATTTTATAGGTGTAGGCGGAGTGGTGACTTTTAAAAACGGACGCAAATTACATGAAACCGTAAAAGAGATACCTATTGAGAAAATAGTGATAGAAACAGATTCGCCTTATCTTGCACCGGTTCCGTACAGAGGTCATCGTAATTCATCGGTGTATTTAACTTATATAATTGAGCAGATAGCTCGGATAAAGCAGCTTTCATATGATGAGGTTGAAAGAATTACTTATGAAAACGGATTTAAATTATATGGGGTAAGAGCTGATGGGTAACTTGATCAATGCCGGAAATACAATAGAGATCATAAAGAAGTATAATTTTACATTTCAGAAAAGATATGGGCAGAATTTTCTTATAGATAATCATGTGTTGGAAAAAATCTGTAATGCGGCAGATATTTCCGGGGAAGATCACGTGATCGAAATAGGACCGGGGATCGGTACAATGACTCAGAATTTGTGTGAACGTGCCAAAAAAGTAACAGCTATAGAGATAGATAAAGAATTGATTCCTATATTGAAGGAAACTTTAGCAGAGTATGATAATGTTGAAATAATAAATGAAGATGTTTTAAAACTGGATCTGAAAAAGCTTATAAAGGATAAAGCACAGGGGATGAAAACAAAGGTTGTGGCAAATCTGCCGTATTATATTACCACTCCCATAGTTATGTATTTGCTTGAGGAACGTATTTCGTTAAGTAATATAACGATAATGATACAGAAGGAGGTTGCGGATAGAATGCAGGCAACTCCGGGAGGGAAGGAATATGGGGCATTAAGTCTTGCCGTCAACTATTATTCTTCTCCAAAAGTGGTTTCAAATGTTCCTCCCAATTGCTTTATTCCAAGACCTAAGGTTGCGTCCTCGGTAATATGTTTGTCGGTTTATGATGAGCCTAAAGTTAAAGTTAATGATGAAAGAATGATGTTTAAACTTATACGGGCTTCTTTTAATCAGAGACGAAAAACACTTGTAAACAGTTTGATCAATGCTTCGGATATAAATTATAAAAAAGATGATATTATACGTGCTTTAAAGGAAATGGAACTTAATGAAACTATACGAGGGGAGGCGTTAAGTGTAGAACAATTTGCTGTTTTGACGAATATTCTTTTAGATAGAACAGATTTTGACAAGTCATAATGCCTATGATAAACTTAACCTTGTATGTTTTATTATAGGGGTAAAATTTGTATCGGGAAAAAATAACGTTTTAATTGTTAAATTAATCAGTTTATTTACGTTGGGAGAGATACAGTGGATAAATACGAGTATCAGGTTCATGCTGATCAAATAAAAAAGCTTGTAGCTGAAAGAAGATATGCAGAAGCTATGAATATAGCCGATGATATAGATTGGCGTAAGGTTAGGAGCGTTACCATGCTCCAGATTGTAAGTGAAATATATAAATTTAATAAAAAATATGAAGAAGCAAGGGAGATACTCTTGCTTGCTTATGATAGACACCCTGAAGGGCGTATGATTGTATACGCATTGTGTGAACTCGCTATAAAATTAAAGGATTATGTTCAGGCAAAGCTTTTATATGAAGAATATGTACGACTTGCACCTGAAGATACTGCAAGATATGTTTTATTATACAGATTATATGAAGAGCTTGATGTTTCCATTGAGGAAAGAATAGATCTTTTGGAAGAGTTCAAAATAAAGGATTACAGAGAACGTTGGGCATATGAACTTGCTTTGTTGTACCATAAAGCAGGCCAGGAGACAAAATGTGTTGAAGCCTGCGATGAACTGATATTATGGTTTGGAGAAGGAAAATATGTAAAAAAAGCAATGGAACTTAAGATGAAGCATACAAGATTGTCCAAAGAGCAGCAGCTTAAGTATGAGGGTAAAGAGGAACCTATTCCGGTTGCCGATAAATTTATGAATCGCTCTCAAATGCCGGTACAGCAGATTTATGATACAGACCCAAGAGCCGGGGGCTTACAACAGATTCCCATGACTCCGTATGATAATAATAACAGTTATAATATGGATGTAAAAGATTCTCTGTTTAATAATCAGTTTGATGCTCAGGTTTCAAATATTTATGGTAATGATACGAGGGATGTTCAATATGCCCCGGGAGAAGATGAATTTCAGGATAAAAACGGATTTTCCGGTACAGAAGCTGAAAGTCCGGATATGCAGATTTATACTGAACCTGTACAAAAAAATATTCAACATACAACTCAGATGTTATCTACTTCGGAAATAGATAAAATAGAGATACAGCCTGTTAATGTGGGTATGTATAATACAATGGATCTGCAAAACGGGTTATCCGAAAATATTAAAAAGTTTTTTGAAAGTGAACAGGCAAAGGACATTCCGACCAATGTAGTTCATAGTGCGGATCCCCAGGCATACAGTAAACTATATGAAGAAGATGCCTTTGAAATGACCAACAGTAATGGTCCTGTTATATCTGTAAAGCCTTTGGATCCTTCGGAGAAAGAATTGGATGAGATTCCGGGAGCGGAAGAGGATGCGCAGATAACTACTTATATGCCTATGCAGGAATCATTTGTCAATAATTCGGAAAATTTATATATAGATGAAAATCCGGAAACTGAAGAGTATTATGAAGAGCCAAAGCAGGAGCCGGAAGAAACTGTAGAAGAAAGTGCATATGAAGATGAGTTGGAAGAAGAGCCAAAGCAAGAGCCGGAAGAAGTTGTAGAAGAAAGTGCATATGAAGATGAATTGGAAGAAGAGCCAAAGCAGGAGCCGGAAGAAACTGTAGAAGAAAGTGCGTATGAAGATATACAGGAAGAAGCTTTAGGGGATACTGAAAAGGAACAGGATAAAGAAATGGATCCAATTATCCGAAATGTTTATGATAATTGGGAAAAAATGATCAAGAAAAATGAAGAAAGACGTATTGAGGAAGCAAAATTAGCTTCTTTATTACAGACTTCCGATATAATGGCTCAGCTTAAAGGAGTTTTACCGGAGATTAATGATATAATGAGTCCGGTACCTTCAAGATCATTAAATAATAAAAAGCCCCTTATTAAATTGGATGAAAGTATCGGTAAAGACACCGGAATATCCGAAGATCTCAGAGCAAAAGAGATAGATTTTTCAAAAAATTCAGAAGTAACAGATAATAAAGATATTGTTTTAAGTGCTGATTCCGATGAAGATGAAGTAGAAAAGGCTGTTAAAGCTGCTATCTTGATGCATGACAGTAATTCTGTAAGGGATGATTCACAAAATCATATAATATCAGAGGAAGATACTGATGTATTGAAGAATGAGTCAAATGAAGAGAAGAAAGAAAAGATTGTAGACGAAAACAGAGCAGGGCTTAAAGAAGAGTTAAAGGAAGAGATAAAAGAAGAACTTAGAGAAGAGATAAAAGAAGAGATAAAAGAAGAATTAAAAGAAAGATATCAGGCAGAACCGGAAGAGGAGATCGAGGAAGAACCGGAAGAGGAGATCGAGGAAGAACCGGAAGAGGAGATCGAGGAAGAACCTGAAGAGGAGATCGAGGAAGAACCGGAGGAGGAGATCGAGGAAGAACCGGAAGAGGAGATCGAGGAAGAACCGGAAGAGGAGATCGAGGAAGAACCGGAAGAGGAGATCGAGGAAGAACCGGAGGAGGAGATCGAGGAAGAACCGGAAGAGGAGATCAAAGAAGAGTCCGATTCATCATATCCTGAAATAGTTGATTTTGCCGATGAAGTTCTGGAAGACGAAGAAGCCAAGGGAAAAACTGAAGAGATTCCGGTAAAAGAAGTGGTATATGAACCGGAGATCGAACCGGTGGATATTAAGACTGTCGAAGAAGCAGCTATAACGGAAAATGATAAAAATTCTGATATAAATGATGAATTATATTTAAAGGAAATAATGGAGATAGAAGATCCGGATGATGAGGCTTTTAAGCCGGATTCCGGTCAAACAGACAAAGATCAGGATGGATTTTCATATTCTGAAGATGATGAAGCTGTCGAAAAGGCCGCATTTGAGGTGACTTCGGAACTACCCAAATATCCTTATGAAGGATTGGATGATTATGGTGAAGTCGAAGAAATGGAGATTATCGAGCAACCGGATGGGCTTGAAGGTATATTAAAAACCGAAGATATGCCCATTGATGAAATAGCAAGGGCAAATTATGAGGCAGGAATTGAATTTGATTATGAGGATATTAATGAGCCTGTTAATGTGCAAAAGGTAAGGGAAGTTGTTTCTAAGAAGCGACCGGGTTATATGAAACTTGAAAAATCACCTGAGAGCAAAAGAGAGTTTGATGAAGATGAAAAGATCGTGTTTAGAAAAATTGAGCAGATTACCTGGTTAAAAGCTCAAATAGTTGATTGTCTTGATACTATGAGTATGGAGCCTTCATGCGGAAATGTGATCGTAATGGGGAGCGAATCCTCCGGGAAAAGAAATATTGCAATTAATCTTGTTAAGATCATGCAGTCTACGGATGTAAAATTTAAAGGTAAGGTGGCAAAAATATCAGGAGTTGCGCTTAATAAGAAGGATATACCTTTAACTATTAAAAAACTTCACAAGGGTGCTTTGATCATAGAAAATGCCGAAGATCTTACTGCTTCTTCCTTAAGACTTGTAGCGGAAGCTTTGGAATTGGAGAGTGAACCGGTTCTTGTAATAATGGAGGGTGATAAGCAGAAACTCAGTGAGATTATTGGTTCATCCAAAGAAATAATGGACAGAGTATTTAATGCCCGTATAGATATTAAGGATTATACTATTGATGATCTTGTGGCATACGCTAAAGGATATGCAGCTGAATTGGGATATGTGATAGATGAGATGGGTGTCTTGGCATTATATAGAAAGGCCGGAGAGCTTCAGACATTGGAGCATAATCCTACACCTGATGAAGTATGTGAAATAGTAGATAATGCCATTAAACATGTTGATAAAAAGAATATGTCACATTTTATGGACCTTTTGCTGGCAAAGAGGTATGATAAAGATGATTGTATTATTATAAGAGAAAAGGATTTCGGTTAATTGTTAAGCTGTAAAAAATTCAGGGATGAAGAAAGGAGAGGGTTATGGCAGGAAATCAGATCGTGTCTCCGTTTATTACGGATATGGACAGATATTTATTCGGAGCCGGGACGCATTATGATATTTATAAGAAGCTGGGGGCACATATAACCCAGAAAGATAATGTAAAAGGTACATATTTTTCTGTATGGGCACCGAATGCATCCAAGGTGTTTGTTATAGGTGATTTTAATGGATGGAATGAAAGTTCCGATGAAATGGAAAGAACCGGAGAAATAGGTATATTTGATCTGTTTATTCCCGATGTAAAAGAAGGTTCATTGTATAAATATCTGGTAATATCAGAAAAAGGAGATAAACTTTATAAAGCAGATCCTTATGCAAATTATGCTGAGTTAAGACCCGGGACAGCTTCTATAGTAACTGATATTAATCGGTTTAAATGGACGGATTCCTCCTGGATAAAAAAGAGGGATGAGAGTAATGTTGTAGAAATTCCCATGGCTATATATGAATGTCATATAGGATCATGGATGAGACATCCGGGCAGGGAAGATGAAGGCTTCTACACATATAGACAGTTTGCAGACAGAATAGTTGATTATTTAATAGATATGCATTATACGCATATAGAACTGATAGGAATAGCGGAACATCCTTTTGATGGTTCCTGGGGATATCAGGTAACAGGCTATTATGCGCCTACTTCCAGATACGGTACTCCGGATGATTTTATGTATTTGGTGAATAAATTACATAAAAACGGAATCGGTATTATACTGGATTGGGTGCCGGCACATTTTCCGAAGGATGCCCATGGATTGGCAAATTTTGACGGTGGATGTGTATATGAATATGCAGACAGCAGAAAAGGAGAGCATCCTGACTGGGGAACAAAGATATTCGATTACGGTAAGAATGAAGTAAAGAATTTCCTTATAGCAAATGCTCTGTTTTGGATAAATGAGTATCATATAGATGGATTGAGAGTTGATGCGGTAGCTTCAATGCTGTATCTTGATTATGGTAAGCAGGACGGACAATGGGTAGCCAATAAGTATGGCAGTAATGAAAACCTGGAGGCTATTGAGTTCTTTAAACATCTTAATTCATTGGTATCCGGCCGTTATCCGGGTGTAATGATGATAGCCGAGGAATCAACAGCCTGGCCAAAGATAACGGCGAAACCCGAGGATGATGGTTTAGGCTTTACTTTTAAATGGAATATGGGATGGATGCATGATTTTTGTGATTATATGAAGCTTGATCCCCTGTTTCGTAAGGATAATCATCATAAGATGACCTTTGCAATGAGTTATAATGATGCAGAGAATTATATTCTGGTATTATCTCATGATGAAGTTGTTCATTTAAAGTGTTCAATGCTTAATAAGATGCCCGGTTATTATGTAGATAAGTTTGCAAATCTCCGTGTCGGATATACCTTTATGATGGGTCATGCCGGTAAGAAACTTTTGTTTATGGGTCAGGAATTTGCTCAGGACAGTGAATGGAACGAGGAAAAAGAATTGGACTGGCAGCTTCTGGATGATCCTTTACATGCCGGGATGCAGGCTTATGTAAGAGAACTTCTTAAGATATATACTAAATATCCTGCAATGCATGAGGTAGATAAAGGTTTTGGCGGTTTTAAATGGATAAACGCAAATGATACATATAAGAGTATTTACAGTTTTATAAGAAACGGTAAAAACGAAAAGAAGAACCGATTGGTTTTCGTAATGAATTTCACACCGATAGAAAGAAGCGATTACCGTGTAGGTGTTCCTGAGAAAAAGAAGTATAAATTGCTGCTGGACAGTAATGAAGAGCGTTTCGGCGGTACGGGACAGGAGAGAGAAAAAATATATCAGGCCGAGGAAATGCCCTGGGATGGGCAGCCTTATTCAATAGCTTATCCCCTTGCGCCCTATGGTGCTGCAGTTTTTCTGTTTTGATCAATATAAGTATCAAGAGTTAAATTCAGTTTGATTTTATTATATTTGCAGAGTTGTGATATGTTTAATAAGAGGTATTCCGTATTTATGGAATACCTCTTATTATTTTTGTTTGCATATATCTCAAGGGTTAAGGTTTTTAGCTTATATGTCGAAATAAATAACAGTTAAATAAACATTCTGAATGTGGGAGATGGGTATGAAAATAGAAACAAATAACCTGCATAATAATAAGAATGTTGACATGGAAAAAATTACATACGGTAACTCTTATCAGAAAAGTACGGTAAAGACAGCCGATCTGATGGGAGGAATATCAGTAGACATTTCTGGCACAGTTACGGATAACGCTGCATACGGAATGGGCGAGCTTAAATCGGTCGAGGAAGTAATGCAGGATGCAGGGCATAAGGATATAGCCTTACAGAGAAACTATATGGCGGTAATGTCTAATTCTATGTCAGCAGAGGATTTTGCAAAATTACAGGATGAAGGTTTTTCGGTATCTGATACAGATATTGAAACGCATGTTACTTCTCTGGATAAAATAAAGGTGAAGCTCGCTCAATCGGGTACCATAATAGCGGGTTATAATGATGATTTTACGGATGAGCAGATAGATGCTATAGCCGGTACCGATATAGCGGCAGGACAATTAAGAGAGATATTTGCAAAAAGTGATATTCCGTTAAATGAGGATAACATAAGGGGGGTCAGGGACGGTTTGGATATGGCGTCAACTCTGCAGCCTTTAAGTGATGATGTGAAAAAATACATGGTCATAAATAATATAGAACCCACGGTCGCCAATGTATATAAGGCAGAGCACAGTGCCGGTACGGGTAATGCCAGACAGTCTAAGGGATATTATCGTGACAGTACGGATGGTTACTATGCCAAAAAAGCCAATGATCTTAATATGGATCAGATAAAGGATCAGGTAGAAAATATTATAAAGAAAGCTTCTCTGCCGGTTAATGACCGGACCATGGAAGAAGCTGAATGGATAATAAAGAATGGAATACCCATAACGGAACGATCGATTAATATGCTAAACAGGCTGAATGATATTTCTCTTCCTTTATCAGATGAATCGGTAATAGACATAGCCGCAGTGGCAATAAATGACGGACGAAGCCCGCTAAACGGCATAATAGATAAAAATGAACCGGATAGTGTAATAGCGGTAAAATTACAGAATGAGATAAATTCAATAACAAATGAAGGAATAGATAAAACAGTTTTATCCGGGAAAGAGATCAATTTAAAGAATTTATATGACAGTTCCATAAATGAGGGTTCTGTTGATGATAATATAAGTACCGGTAATAACAATACATATTCCGAGGATATAATAACAGCCAGAAGACAGCTTGAAGAAGTTAGGCTTATGATGAGTACGGAGGCAAATCTTAAGCTGTTAAAAAAAGGGATATCTATTGATACCGAACCATTAAATAAACTGGTGACGGAACTAAAAGAGGCTGAAAGATCCTATTATGAGCCGATGCTTTTAAATATAAATGAAAGAGGAGAAAAAAGGGATATTGCTCTTCTGGATGATCGTATAGATATTTATAAGCAGAATCTGGATGTTTTTGAAAAGTTAAGAACCGTACCGGCGGAAATACTTGGTCGTATAAATACGGGAGCCCGTGATTTTACGGTCAGGAATTTAAGTGAAATGGGTGATCCGCTTCGTGCAGCCTATGTAAAAGCAGGAAGGTCTTACGAAACACTTATGACTCAGCCCAGATCGGATATGGGGGACAGTATAAGGAAGGCCTTCGGAAATGTTGATGATATCCTTAAGGATAACGGTTTTGAATTAAATGATATAAACAGAAAAGCAGTAAGAATACTCGGATATTCGCAGACAGAAATAAATGAAGAGAATATAAACCGGATGAGAAATGCCGACAGGGCGGTTGAGAGGGTAATGGAACTTATGACTCCGGCAAAAACTCTTGAAATGATCCGGAACGGCGAAAATCCCATGGATATAAATATTTATGACCTAAGGCAGCAGCTTGAGCAAAACAGTGAAAATACGGGAACAAATGCCGAAAGATATTCCCGTTTCTTGAGAAAACTTGAGGATAATAATGAAATAAATGACAGGGAAAAATCAGCTTTTATAGGTATTTACAGGCTTTTAAGACAGGTTGAAAAGAGCGATGGAAAGCTTATAGGAAACGTAGTGTCAAGCGGTGAGGAACTGACTCTTAGAAATCTATTATCGGCGTCCAGAAGTAACAGGGCTCGAGGTATGGATGTATCTGTAGATGATGATTTCGGGGTACTTACCGAGCTTAATACAAAGGGTGTTTCAATATCCGAGCAGATTGACAGTGGTTTTAGGACAGGGGACGGAGTTAAAGTGGAGTATTTGGATTCCCTGGTCTATGAAGCTCTTAATAAGATAAGTCCGGAGGGAATGATAAAGTCCGGAGTAGATCTTGATGAAACAGTAGAGAAATTCTCAAATGATATAATATCCGGATATGATAAAGCTCAGGATAACAGACTTAAATTAAGTGAAGATATGGCTTTGTTGGACCAGGCTCGTAATGTAAGTGATGAAGTTATAGAAATGCTTAGATCCAATGATCAGCCGGTAACCGTGAACAGTCTTCTGGCAGCCTCGGAAATGATGAAAAACAGAGGCGGAATGTTTAAGAATCTGTTTGATGAAAGCCGTAAAGCCGGTGGACAATCTGAGAACAGACTGGAAAAGGAAGCTTTAGAGCTTGTTGAAAAATTTACATCCGAAGAGTCGGTAAAGGATAGTTATGACAGTTTGAGAAATGAAGCCGAAAGACTGATAAACAATTCGGTGGAAAAATCCGATAATCTGCTTGATGTGGAGGCATTAAGACTTCTTCATAAGGAGATAGGTATAGCCCATTCTTTATCGAGGCAGAATAATTATGAAGTACCGGTGAATATTGACGGTGAATGGACATCAATAAATCTTAAGATAATAAGCGGCGAAGATGAAGAGGGCAGTGTATCAGCAACCATGCAGACAGATAAATACGGTAAAGTTGCCGCAAAGTTTATTCTTGACGGGCGGGAATGCAACGGATATGTAACATCGGACAGGCAGGATAGTGTAGACAGTCTCGGTAATCTTAAGGATGAGCTTAAAGGTTTGATAGAGGATAAAGGTATTTCGGTAAAAGAACTTAGCTATGTAAGAAATGACAGATTGGATCTGAACAGTTTCGGCGGAAATGAAACTGAGAGAATGTCCGTAACCGATTCGGATCTGTATGAAGTTGCTAAAGCATTTATAACTGTGGTAGGAGGAAGAAGATATGAAGATTAATTCTAATATTCAGGCAATGATAGCAGGGAGTGTGCTAAGGTCAAATGAAACAAAACAGTCGGAATCTACGGAAAGAATGAGTAGCGGATACAGGATCAATAATGCAAAGGATAATCCTGCAGGCATGGCAATTTCAAACAGAATGAGAGCACAGATAGCAAGTCTTAATAAGGCTAATCAGAATGCTTCAAATGCGATAAATGTTGTTGAAACTGCAGAGGGAGCATTATCGGAAATTCAGGATATGGTGCAGAGAATAAGCGAATTATCCGTAAAAGCAGGGAATGAAACTAATAGCGCTGAGGAACTTCAGGCAATTCAGGATGAAATAAATGCACTTAATAAGGAGATCGAGAGAATAGCAAATGAGACGGAATATAATTCCCAGAATCTTCTGGGAGGAGAACAACAGCTTAAAGGATATTCGGATGTAGTAGGGCTGGATGTGATAAATTATGATCCTGATTTTCCTACGGGAAAAGATTATGAGATAAGTTTTGATAAGACGACCGATTCGGATGGTAATGTAACAATAGATAAGGACAGTATTGTATACAAAGTTAACGGTGAAGAAGGTGTATGTGATATAGACGTTGTTAACGGAGATAAGATCGTGATCACGAATCCGGACGGTTCCACTCTTTCCCTTAAAGCAGACAGTTCTCTCCCCGACAGTGTTGCATCAAAGCTTGATATCAACGGAGTCGGCGGTATGAAGATTCAGGTGGGTTCCGCGGAGGGCCAGGAAATAAACCTGGTAATACCTAAGATATCTCTTGATAATTTAAGTCTTTCGGGTATAGATGTAAGGGAAGAAAATGGTCCCCAGGATGCAATGGATAACGCAAAAAAAGCTCTTAAATTTGTTTCGAATGTAAGATCCAGACTGGGGGCATATGAGAATCGTTTTGAAAAAGCGGTATCAAATCTTGATGTTACAACAGAGAATCTTACAAAATCATATTCGACGATCAAGGATGTTGATATGGCGGAGGAGATGGTTCAATATACTACCGCACAGGTGCTTGTACAGGCAGGGACATCTATGCTGGCTCAGGCTAATGAACAGCCGCAGCAGGCACTTCAGCTGCTTCAATAGTAAGAAAGAACATTAAGAAAGATGTAGAGGGTAAATAATATGGATAAAGAACAGATTCAGGAATATACCTTAAGGATCACAAGGGCAAATAAAAGCGAATTGGTTGTAGTAGTATATGATCTTGCAATATATTATTTAGAGGCTGCATTAAAAGCTTATGACAGTAAAGATTATGAATTATTCAGTGCAAATGCCAGATATGCGAATAAATGCGTAGGGGATCTTCTGGGAGCACTTGATTATGATTATGAACTTTCGTTTTCCCTTATGAGGATATATGCTTTTGTAAGTAAGCAGATTTCTCTGGCACCGATAAAAAAAGACAGGGAATTACTGGATTCCTCCAGAAGGATGTTAGAGAAATTGAGGAAGTCTTTTGAAGAGGTTGCCAAAGCAGATGATACCGCACCCCTTATGTCAAATACTCAGGAAGTGTATGCGGGATTTACTTATGGAAAAGGCAGTCTGAATGAGAATATAGGAGGAGTATCAAACCGGGGATTTACTGTGTAGGAATCTGAAAAAAATAATAGTCGAATTAACTGTGAAAGCCAAAAAAGTCCTTAATATGAGGACTTTTTTATTTGTTATGAAAAATTCGGCAAGTATATTTACGCTGTCTTAACCTTTTGTCGGGATTGATTGCAATTTTAATATATGCTATACTTTCTCTGAATTTAAAGTCCGGATTTAGAAATATTATCTGGTGGAATAGTAGGAACAGATTATGAATATTACCATAAAATTATATAGGAAAATCACATCTGTAAAAACCTGGCGTGATACGCTTCTCTGTATTTTGTTTTATTCTATTCTATGGCTTTTACTTACTTCTATTGTATTAACGATCTTTCATAGGGAAAATAGAACTCTTTTGTGGGCTGTTGACGGTCTTTATCAACATTATCCTGCATTTAATCACTTGTGTAGTTATGTTGAGTCTTTGTTGAATAATGAACCTGTATCATGGTTCAATTTGGGAATAGGGCCGGGATTAGATGTATTAACTACTCTTAATTGCTATGATTTTACGGATCCTGTGAGTATAATTGCGGCTCTTTTTGTTCCATTAAGCAGATCGGTCAGATATGAATTAATGATAATTCTTAAGTTGTATCTTATTGGAATATCTTTTTTTGTGTTTTGTCGTTCAATAGGCAGGGATAATGGAATATATATAATTTCAGGTGCTTTGGCATATACCTTCAGTGGAAATGTTCTGATTACTCTTACACGGCATCCGAATTTCATTAACTGGGCATATTTTTTTCCCCTTATTCTGGCAGGGGCTGAACTGTACAGGCGAAGAAAAAAACCGGGATTATTTGTAATATCGGTTTTTTTAAATATTCTGACAAACTATTATACTTATTATATAAATGTTGTATTGCTTATAGCTTATTTATTTATATATGCGATTAGTGAACTGATAACCTCAAGGGAAAAAGGACAGTTGCTTAACACGTTTAAGTTTTTTATTAACCTTATATTGTATGGTACTGTCGGAGTTTTTCTTTCAATGTTCTCTATGCTTCCAACTATCTATGCTTATTTATCAAATACAAGGGTTATGCAGAGGACTGGTTACTTGGATTCTTTGTTTAGGTATGAGATTTCTTATTACTTGACGTTTTTTAGTAATATTTGCTCTTTTAGTGAGGGACCACATCTTGCAGTTACGGGAATGAATGCAGTTTCTTTCACAGCCTTAATAATGTTTTTATTAATTCTTCATAAACAGCGAAACAATCTCAAATATAAGTTTAAAAGAACTTTCTATCCAATGCTGTTTATTATTTTGTTACTCTTTTTGTGTATGCCTATTGCAGGGTCTGTTTTTAACGGTTTTGGATATGCTACTAACAGATGGTCATATGCTCTTTTTTTCTTTTCCAGTATTGTATTGGTTGAGTTGCTTTCTTTTTTTTCAGATATGGATAAACGGTCATGTATATTTTCTTTAATCATAATAACAGCATATGTTTTTATTGTATATTTTTTTCTTAATGGGAACGAAACCCATATTACTTCAATGGGGTTGATCACGCTTATATTACTGGCTTTTTTAATGATGATTACCTTTAGGTTGGGGAAAAAATATAAGGGGATTATTATTTTGTTTTTGACTGTAATAGGATGTGTATTTCAGATATTGTTCCTATATGATACGTCTTATCATGCATTTGTTAAGGAACATATAAGCGTTGATGAACTTGTTTATCGCGAGGCTGATTCGTCATTTGATTCGGTTTTGACTGATGATCCTACTTTTTTCCGCACTGCAAAAACTTCTTTAATTCCTTCTCAGAATCAGGAAGTTTTGGAGGAGCGGCATGGAATATCCTTGTATTGGAGCATTATTCCTAAATGGGTTTATGAATATTATTTTACATTTGAACTTCCCGATATGATAAATCCCTGTAATGTGGGGGGAGTTGATTCAAGAACTGCGCTTATGGAGCTGGTCGGTGTTAAGTATTTTTTTAAGCCGGATAATATAGAGGCTCCGATTCCCTTTGGGTATAAAAAAATAGCTGAAAAACCTAATGAAGATAAAAACGAATTATATGAAAATGAATATTCTCTTCCTATAGGGTATTTTTATGATGCCTGTATATTGCCGGAGGAATTTTGGGGTATGAATCCTGTAGATAAGCAGCAGGCTATGATGGAGGGGATATTTGTTGATAGTATACCTGAAAATATGCGTATGCTGGATTACAAATCCGCTATTAAAGATATTTCCTATAAGATTAAAAATATTAATGACGTTGAATTGACTGACGATATGATAAAGAGTAAAGAGACTGGTGGAAATATTACATTAGAGACCGATATTCCTTCCGGCTGCGAAATATATCTGTGGATAGACGGTGTGAAGCTGTCAGGTGATAAAGGAATATGTTCAATTAATGTATCACGTATGCTTAATAATAAGATTATTACACAGTCGCATGCACCTATTCACAATCAGCACTTCGCGTGGCCTATAATCAGGGATGGAATTATATATAATCTTGGTTATGGCAATGAAGGTATAAACGAAATAAATATCATTTTTTCATCAACGGATCCGATAAGCTATAAATCAATCAGGATATTGGCGGTTCCAATGTCTGATTATTCTGAAAAAGCAGATAAATTGAAGAATTCGGGATTAAAGGATGTTTTAATCGAAGCTGATAGAGTTTCCGGTCAAATAAATGTAAGTTCATCGGGTTTTTTGCAGTTTTCCATTCCTTATAGCATAGGTTGGTCAGCTTATGATAATGGTGTTAAGATGGAACTTATAAGGTCGAATATTATGTATATGGCTCTACCTCTTGAAGAAGGGGAGCATTTCATTGAACTTGAATATCATATTCCGTATTTTAAACAAGGTTTGTTTATTTCACTTGCAACGGTTATTATATTTTTCTTGATCCAAGTATTTAAATTTTTCCGGAGGAATATATGAGTTATACATCTTTGACATACTATGTTATGGTCATTTTTCTTCTGCCGTTATACTATTTTGTGCCGAGAAAGATAAGATGGATTGTTTTGTTGGTTGGTAGTATATTTTTCTATACACAGATTATAACGGATGTTAAGCAATTTTATTTTTTGGTATATTCTGTTATTTTAAGTTATTTGGCAGGAATAATACTTCAGATGGTGAGAACAACCGACCGATTGATTACAAAAAAATTCATTCTTTTTGCAGGAATAACGTTGTCTTCATTGCCATTGATATTGGAAAAGATTCGAGATATTTCATCCGGAGTATTATTTGGTCAAGCGTTTAGTTCGCTGGTAATTCCCGTGGGTTTATCTTTTTATACATTACAGCTTATTGCTTATCTTGTTGATATTTACAGGGGAGTGATTGATGCACAGAAAAATCCGCTTAAATATTGCCTGTTTATAACTTTTTTTCCACAGATAATTCAAGGTCCAATTCCCAGATATGACCAATTGGGCAGTTTTTTATTTAATGGAAATGAATATAATTTTAATAATATAATTAAGGGTGTTCAACTTGTTATATGGGGTTTTTTTCTTAAATATATGATAGCTGATAAGGCTGCAATAGTTGTTAATAATGTTTTTGGGAATCCTCACGTATATGCAGGAGGATACATATGGGTTGGCACAGCTCTTTATTGTATGCAATTGTACTCTGACTTTATGTCCTGTACTACTATTTCGAAGGGCATTGCCGAGATGTTTGGGATAAAACTTTCAGATAATTTCAATCATCCATTTTTTGCTACGTCGACTAAGGATTTCTGGCGAAGATGGCATATATCTCTGAGTTATTGGTTGAGGGACTATATTTATATACCACTTGGAGGGAACAAACGGGGGAGAGTATTTAAATGGATTAATCTCACTATCACATATGCTGTCAGTGGCCTATGGCACGGAGGAAGTATTAAGTATCTTATTTGGGGTTTGTGTCAGGTTTTCTATCAGATTGTAGGAGAGATAAGGAATATTATTGTGACCGACTTTGGTCTTGAAAAATATAGCATGAAGAACAAATGGCTGAGCACACAGATTAACAGGCTTGGTACAACTGTTCTTTTTATGCTGTCAGTTATTATTTTTAGGGCTGATACATTGCAGGACGGCTTGACTCTTATTAAAAATATGCTGACAGTATTTAATCCTTGGATATTCTTTGATGATTCATTGTTTTTGTTGGGACTTGACAGTAAGGAATATCTGATATTGATTCTTTCAATAATGATATTGTTGTTGGTAAGTATAAAACAGGAATCAGGTATGAAACTCCGTGATCGATTCATGGAGCAGAATATTGTTATAAGATGGGTTGTATATCTCCTTGCAATATGGACAATATGGATATTCGGTTCCTATGGCTTTGGATTTAATTCAAATGATTTCCTTTACGGAGGCTTTTAGAAATAATGAAACACATAAAAATAGCAATAAAATGTGCGGTTTTTCTTTCTATATTAATAGTTTCACTTTATTTTATAAATAAAATTTTGGAGTCTAAGTATATAATAAAAAACAGCCGTTGGCCCACAACTTCTTCTTATAATCAGTTTTACAGGATGGAGAAAGATAGTATCGATGTCCTTTTTTTGGGATCAAGCGTGGTTGTAAACAGTTTTATTCCGCAGGAAATATATAATGATTATGGCATTAGAAGTTATAATCTTGGAAGTGAACAGCAAAGTTTATTTATTAGTTATTATTGGCTTAAGGAGGCTTTAAGATACCAGAAACCGAAGGTTGTTGTTTTAGATGTTTTATTCATGTGGGATCTTCATCCGGAGAGTTCTGTTAATATGTCAGAGGGTCTTATTCGTAAGTCCCTTGATCCTATGCGATGGTCCTCTGTAAAGCAGGAGGCTGTCCGTAGTCTTTGTAAACTTGATAATTCTAATTCGGAGATGAGTTATTATTTTACCAACCTCAGGTATCATTCTAGATGGTCTGATCTTAAGGAATATGATTTTAAACCCAGTATGGTGGTTGATAATCCTTTGTTTGGATATGCGCCTATTGTAGGTGACGGTCCTGATTCCTATACAGCTTTTTTTAAGCCGGATGATACTAAAGCAATTATGGAATTTCAGCCTTTTATGCAGGAATATTTGGATAAAATAGTTCAGCTGTGTAAGGAGAATGACATTCGGCTTATAATGATTGATATGCCGGGAAATGGTATGCATGACGGAGTTAATAATGCACATGTTCTTTATTCAAAAGAGAATGATGTAGATTATTTAAATTTGTGTACTCAGGAATACTATGATAAAATAGGCGGAGATTTGCCAAAAGTAAATATTATTGGTCATTCTAATGTCTTGGGAGCCGTTAGGATGAGTCGGTTTATGGGAAATCTGCTGCATGATTTTTATGGTCTTCAGCCTGTACATGATGAACAGTATGAGAATTCTAGAAGATACTATGAACATATGTTAAAGAATTCTTCTCTTTTTAATATAGATGATCCTGCAGAATATTTTAATACCATAAATGATGATGATTATGCAGTGTTTATGGCTGCAAAAGGGGATTCCTCGTTAACGCTTAATGATAAAAATGTAAAAGATGCCTTACGGCAGCTCGGACTTACCTTAAGTTACGAAAATGATCCTTCGTCTTCATACATGGCAGTAATCATCGGTGGGAAAGTTATTACCGAAGAAGTATCTTCCGAACAAATTAGTTATATCGGGAGTATTAGGGATTATAATTCGATTTATTCCATAATAAGCGGCAATAAGAAGTCCGGGAATTTAAGTTCGATTCTTATTGAGGGAGAAGAATACAGCATAGACTCAGTCGGTCTTAATGTAGTTGTGTTTGATCTTGTTACGCAAACAGTTGTTGATAAGGCTGTTTTTTCAGGCGCAAGCATAATACGATAATTAAATATCATTGAGAAATTGGCCTTGGCTGAGTGGAGGAAAAAATGCGCGAAAATAAAATAGTATACTTTGAAGCAATGAGAATATTGGCATGTGCTCTGGTGCTTTTCAATCATCTTCCTGCATATTCTTTATTTTATTCTACAACAGGTAAAAGGCAGTTTCTCTATATGTGCATGTCTATGATAACACGTATTAATGTCCCGTTGTTTTTTATGATAAGTGGTGCATTGTTGCTTGAAAAGAATGAAGAATGGACGTATGTTTTTAAAAAACGTTTTATACGAGTAGCCCTTTTGTTACTATTTTTTAGTTTTATTTTGTATTCTTTGTTTAAGTTGAAAAATGTTATTTATGGAACTGAATATGAGTATACCTTATTAAAATTCTTGTATGGTTTTTTGAATGATCAAATGGAAGGCGTTATGGATGTCATTGCCTATTGGTACCTATATAGCTATTTGGGTCTGTTATTTGTACTTCCTTTGATTCAGCGTATCGCGAAAGGATTTACAAGAACGGAGTTTTTCGCTCTGTTGATACTTCACTTTATTATTTCATCACTGTTTCCGTTAGTAAATATTTTATTAAGTATCCGACAGCTTCCTCCATTGATTTTAACCGGACGGTTTAGCGAACCTTTTGCCGTTGACAGGGCTTTCTTTTATCCTCTTATAGGATATTATCTTGATAAAAAGTTAGATATATACAAAGTATCATATAAACATATTGTAGGCATGGTTTTGACAGCAGCGACTGGAATTATTCTGTCAGATTTATGTACTTATTTTGATGCCGGTCAAAATGGAGTATTTTCACAGAATTATGTTATGTTGTTTGATTATGTAACAAGTATTGTTGCATTTATTCTTATTAAGTATTTTTTTGTGGTTTCATTTCCTAAATTAAACAGTGGGAAAAGTGGTAGGATTATATGTTTTATGGGATCAATGACTTTGGGAATATATTTATGGGATCCTTGTCTTAAAATTTCAATATATGAAAAATATGAAGCATACGCGGAATCCGTTTTATCCACTATATTGGTATCACTCGGATGGATAGTGATCAGTATGGTATTTGGAACATTATTGACCTTGATGTTAAGGAAAATACCGTTTATTAGGAAACTTGTTTAGTTTTTTGTATGGGGGAAAACATTTTGCGAGATAATTTAAAAAATCATAGTAACTTATTTTCAGGTATTTTTTTAGTGTTGACAGTATTGATATGCTTTGTGTTAACCTTCCCCCTTGAAGGAATCGGTCTGAGAAATTTGGCAATATCCTCTGCCGAGAACGATGAGCTTATATATTATTATGAAACGTCAGGAGTAGTTGATTATGGAATCCCGCAAGGTTATTTTGGATACACTGAGATAACGGCGCGTACGGGTCCTTTTGGTGCATGGTCGCCGGTTCTTCTGATCAACTTCTGTATATTGGGGAAGTTGTTTGGTTGGTCTCTTACAAAAGCTGTTTTTTATAATCTTATTTCCCTTATGCTGGCTGTTTTTCTTTTTGGTATTTTTGCAAGACCGAACAAGACACAGACGGTACTGCTTGCCGTTTTTCTTGCGTCATACACTTTTCTTATGTATGGAGTGTTATCGATAGTTCCGGAGATTACCTGTTATTCGTATACAATCATTTTTGTGGGATTGATATATTCGGCTTTCAAGGATAATAAAACATATAAAATTATATTTATGTTTATTATTGCTATTTTGCTTACTCTTATGCGGCCTTATTATGCAGGCTTTATGATCGCAGCATCCTTCTTTTTGTATCGTAAGTATGGTAAAAAGAGTCTTTTTTGTTCGGTACCCCTATTTATCGCGACTTTTTATGGCTTCTTCTTTATCGGTATTAATTTCTGTGCAGGAAATCCTATTAGTGGATGGTTTTCTCGCTATATCATAAAGGTAGAAAAAAATATCGGAAATATGTTTATGTGTTCCGGTATATCGGTGACATTATTGTCGGGTTTAGGTTCTTTTGTCAAGCGTTTATTGTCTGGGTTTTATTTAATGGCCCAGCAGTTAAAAGTTTTTTTTGTTGACAGGATATGGGGTCGTAATTATTTTATGTTTTTTTACATTTTTATTCTTCTTATCGTTACTTATTTACGATCTGACAGTAAAAAGAGAGATGACGCATATATAAGAAGGCTCTTTTTTCTTGTTTATTTTTTTCTTATGACTATTGCCGTTGCGCTATATTTTTCAGGTTGGGTGGCTGACAGGCATCTGGCTGAATTTGTGGTCATGGGGATTGTATTTATTGCTATGGAAGCTGGCGAGGCTTATGAAACAGATAATAATGTAAAAAGTATATATATACATCCTCTTGCTCTCGCGCTTGAGATAGGACTTATTTTTTCTGTAATCATGGTACCAAACAGAGAAAGAGAATATGTTACTGAAAATTTTACAAGAGAAGTTGAAGAAACAAGAGAATTGCTTAAGAAAGAAATGCCTGTTGTCCCGACAAAGGGCAGACCCTCATGGGATAACACTGTTTTATGGGTATACACGGATACCGTAGACGGTGAGGAGGTAATAGTACCCTGGCGTTCCCTGTATGCCATACCTTCGGGTTATGCTTTTAATCTTGTATTTAAAGATGATTGGTTTGATGAGGGTTATAAACTGTCCTCTAAATATATTGCTGCGGCATCGGGTTCGAATACAGAAGATCGCTGCATAGGTTGGGGAGCAGAAAAAATAGCAGATTATTGCGGAGTCGTTATATATCGTTTAAGATAATCAAACACTCATACAATACTTGAATTCTTTATATCAGTATGGTAGAATTACACGACAAATTTTGATACAAGCAAATTTAGGGTTTCGAGCAACCCGGGAGGTGAATGAGATTGCTTAGGTCTGTTAAATGGATAGATAGGATAATAAAGGGACGCCATGGAATATACAGAGTCTATACAATGTTTTTTCTCATTCTTTGTTTGTTATGCTACGGGTTGCACATTATGTTTGGAAGATCCTTTATTTGGAGTGCAGACGGGTGGAACCAACATTATAAGGCTTTGATATATTATTCAAGGTATATAAGAGAAATTATTCTAACTTTTATAACAGAGTTTCGGATTGTAATACCTCAGTGGGATTTATATATAGGGGAGGGGTCGGATATAATACAGACACTTCACTATTATGCAATTGGAGATCCATTTAATATTTTATGTTTTTTGGTGCCGACAGCATATATGCATATTTATTTTGACTTTGCTATTATACTTAGAATATATGTAGCTGGTCTTATTTTTATTAAGCTTATTCGATATGAAGGGATTACTGATGAATACGGTATCCAAGTTGGTGCGATAAATTATTGTTTTTGTCAGTACATAATATGCATGATGTCTTATCATCCCTATTTTCTGAATCCCATGGTTTTTTTGCCATTGCTTGTCTTTGCTGTTGAAAAGGTACTCTATGAACGTCGTTATTCCTGGATGATCGTTTCTGTTGCGCTGGCAGGTGTCAGTAATATCTATTTTTTCTACATATATGTTATTATGATAATAATTTTTGTGATAGTAAGGCTCCTGACATTTAAATTTGCATCACTTAAGGCAGCTTTGGGTTTTTTATTTGGAATCGTGTGGTCGTCTGTTTTTGGTGTTATGCTGGGGGCTGTTATCATTTTCCCGGTTGTTTTCAGCTTTATGAATGATTCCAGATTGGGATCGGGTAACAGTATTCATCTTTTCTATCCGATCGAGTATTATCTGTCACTTCCCAAGGTTCTCTTTATGGATAGTAATAAGTTATATGAACTATATGTGGGAGTTTCTGCGATAGGTGCTGTGATATTGGTTTATAAGTTTGTTACAGGTATTCGTGGAATAAAGAAGGATAAATTAAGATATTTTAAAAATAATCCAATTGCATGTTTGGCGTTCATATCGTTTATATTCATTATTTTTCCCTTTTTTGGTCAGATGATGAATGGGATGACTTATAGATGTAATAGATGGAGTTTTGCTCTTGAACTTCTCATATCCTTTATTGTAGCCAAAGAGTGGAACAATATTATGGACATTGAGAAAAAAGACGGACTGTTGGTTGGCGTGATACTGTCAGTTTATTTGATTTTTATTTTTTTTATAGAGCAATCAAGAGATATCTATGTAATAGAAGAAACAGCTTTGTCGTTATGTACGCTTGTATTTTTAGTTTGTATAAAAGATAAAACCGAAATAAAACAACGTGTATGCTTCCTACTGTTGATAGCCAGTGTTGTGGTATTATCTCATCACAGATTTTCAATATCACTAACCGGTGGTACAGAAAATAGAGCCGGTATTAATTTTAGGTTACATAGTAATGAAGCTTTTGCAGTTAAGGCAATTGCAGAAAAAGATGGAGTAAATGAACCATTTCGGTACGCTTCTAATCCTCCAACAATGAATGCCGGTATGTTGGAAAAGGTGTCAGCGACCAATTTCTTTTTTTCAAATGCTAATCCATATCATGTGAAATATGAGAAAAATATGGGAGTTTCCAATGACATGGATTTTTTTCATATTGATTATAATGAACGAGATATTCTTCTTGAAATGGCAGCTGTTCGTTATTTTGCTACACAGGATGAGCAACTTGTTCCTGATGGTTACTTTTTCAAAGAAACATATACTGATGGTAAGTATAAGGAATGGTATATATATGAAAACGCTTTTCCCTTGAGTCTTACATATTCGTATCCATTAAACGGAGGATTTCTTGAGGAAGAAGTATGGAACAGCTTTACTGAAACACAAAGACAGGAGGCAATGCTTAAATATGCGCTTATTGATAAACCACTGGAAGTTAAGAGTGAAGGAACTAAAATCGAAAGGTTAGAAAATGTTGAGGAATTGGATTATGAAATAAATAGCAATCATGATGGGATTATTATGGATAATAATGCTTTCTATGTTATGAAAGATGATGCTGTGCTTGTGATTCATACAAATTGTTCGAAGGGTAAGAATTTGTATCTAAATATTAAAAATGTGTCCAATGAGAAAATAAATGATTATGATTTATATCATACATATAGTGAATTAAGCACCAGAGCGGGTGTAAGAAGTATGGATTGGAAAGATTGTCATATTGAAGATAAATGGTCGATGATAAAGGATAAGTTTTTTTATGACAATTCTAAAAATGGTGCTGTTATGATAGCTACATCAGATTCCGGTAAAGGAAATGCTATGGCAATAGCAAATCCGGATTCATCATGGTATAGTGGAAGTCGTAGTTTTGCAATAGATTTTGGAGTTCAGCCTGATTATAACGGAGATATTTATTTAAGATTTCCGACAAAAGGTGTATATTCATTTGAAGATATAAGAGTTTATAGTGTCAGTCGTTCATCTTATAGGGAATCTATAGAAAATTTATCAAAAATAGGACTAGATAATCTGCATATGGAGACTAACAGGATAAGTGGAAATATAATTTGTGATGACGATCGGCTTTTGTGTTTTTCTATTCCTTTTCTTGAGGGATGGAGTGCATATATAGACGGACAGAAAACAAAGGTATATAATACTAATATTTTATACACAGGTATTGTAGTTCCTAAAGGGGAACATAGTATCGTACTTGAGTATAATACTCCATTTCTGCAGCTTGGAATAATTGTGTCTATAATCAGTTTTTCTTTGTTCATATTATATTATTATTTATGTGTTCGTAAGAGAGAAAAAAATGCGGTTTAGGTTAGATGGGGCAAAGAATGATAATATAATTGTTAGTTATTGATTAGTTTTATTAAAAGATTATAGTATTTTTCTCCTATGATTTCATTTTTGTTCTTTTTAATTCTTATATCGCGGGCTTTTTTGCACATGTTTTTCTTATTATTTGCACAATAAATTATCCCTTGACAGAGTTGATCAGTGTTAGCGAATTCAGCTATATATCCGTCTTCCTTATGCGATATGATTTCAGGCATTCCACCTATATCAAAGGCTGTGACCGGGGTACCGCATGATAAGGCTTCAAGTGCTACACCGGAGTAATTCTCCTGTTTTGAGGGTACAGTAACGACATCTGCTGTACTGTATATTTTTGCCAGCAGAGACCTGTCATTAATAAATCCTGTATATATTACCTTTACTTTGCCTATGCTTGTGATATCATCGTTTTTATTATCTCCGCATATCAATAGACTATAGTTATCTGTATCTATTTTTTTCAGTGCTTCTTTAAGATATCCGAATCCTTTATTAATACTGCGGGTAGCATTGAAAGCGCTGAATATGATAAGTTTATTTTCTGCTGGGATTTTGTATTTTTTTCTGATTGCCATTTTTTCTATGTCAGGGTAAGTGCAGAAAATTTCTGTATCAACAGGATTGTTAATCACATATTTTCTATATTGTGTTGTTATTTTTGAGCTGTTTGCCATTCCTCCTAGCCATTTACTTGGTGTTACAATTACAGGGTTTATAAATTTAAGTATCTCTTTTTTCTTAAGAAACGAATTCATTGCCAGATACTTTTGATAATGGTTTTTGGCATAGGGGCAATCGATACATGCGTTTTTGTATCCCGAACAATAATTATCTATATGACAACCTCCTGTCATAAGCCACATATCATGCATGACATATACTATAGGTTTATTCAGTTTAGCAAGGTTTTTTATTGATTTGTATGATAAAAATGAGTTTGTCCAATGAAGAAAGATTACATCAGCTTCTTTTATTTCCTTTTCATTTAATATGTTTTCTCCTAAATAGTCAGTCTGTACGTTTTCAAAAGAGAGTTTAAGATTAAGATAGTTTTTGATTTTTGAAATTAAACGTCTGTACCCTGTACAAACAACTCTTCCTATGCTTTTGTCATTTCTTTTATTTCTTAAAAGAATACTTGAATCGACCCCCTTAAGTGTAAGACATTCACTTATTCTTACCATTGCACCGTAGGCACCGCCTTCGTCTGTTGTTCCAATATGAACTACCTTGATCATTTTTTAGAGCCTCCGTTAATCTTTCCATACTTTATGAATGTATACATCATTGAACAGACTAATAATTCTGTGTATTTATTTGATTAACAGATAATATGCCAGTTCGTAAGTATGAAAAACACTGTGAGTTTTATTCATTCATACATTTACCGTAAGTAAGTGTAAATGTCAATATTTGTTCGTACAAATAATGGAAAAGTTAATGTATAACGAATCAGTTTTTTGAAATTTTTAATAACTTCTTGTGAGATATGTGACAGCATGATATAATAAAAATGTTATATTATATGAATAAAATGACGTATCGAATTAGAAAGGATGAAAAAGTATGATACTTAAAAAAAGAATTGCAATAATAATGATCATAGCACTTATCGGAACATCTTTTTTTCCGGGGGCATATCCTGTGTATGCTGATACTGATCAAATCCTGGTTACCGGTGAAGATAATCTTTTGATCAGTGATGAGATATCTGATCATATAAATGATACAGTGATATGTGAGGAGACGGATAATATTGTTGAAATGACAGAGGTTTTAGAACAAGTCGAGATATTGCAAGAAGACAGTACAATCCTTGTTGAAGAGGATGTTTCCTTAAGTGATGATAACGTATTGATAGAAAACAGTGATGAATATTTTCCGGACACTTTGGAATTAAGCGGGGAAAGTACCGGGAATAATGTGTCAATAAACGGAATTCATTATATGATCACAGATAAAGATTGGAGTGCAACGGTCATTTATTGGGATGGCAAGGGTGTATTGGAGATACCAAGTGAAATAACTCTGGATAAGAGTTACGAAAGCGACTGGGGAGATGAAGAAACCTATGTAAGGAAGGTTGTTGCAATTGGAAGTGAGGCATTTAAAGATAATTCTGATCTGACAGGAATTAAAATCCCATCATCTGTTAAAAGTATAAATAAAAATGCATTTCAAAATTGTATAAATCTGGTTTCCGTTGAATTACCATCTGATATGACTCTTTTGGGTGAGTATGCATTTAATGGCTGTACTTCATTGAACAGTGTTAAACTTCCTGATAAATTGGATACGATACAAATATGTGTTTTTAACGGGTGCACGGATTTAAGTTCTATAACTATACCTAAAAATCTTGAATTGAATAAGGTTGTGGTTGATGATGAGCGAAATTATACAAAGGGACCTTTCAGCGGTGTACCAAACCTTAAGGAAATCAGATTTGAAGAAGGATTTGATATAATTCCGGCACGTTTATTTACTGCTTGTGATTCTATCGAAAATGTTGATATTCCGGCAGGTGTTACAAAAGTACTTGATCATGCATTTATAAATTGTAAAAATCTTAGAAGTGTTACCATGACTGAGGATATTGAAAGTATCGGTGAAGCTTCTTTCCAGAATTGTACGAGTTTGGAAAAAATAGATCTGTCCAAAAATACAAATAATCTCGGGGTAAGAGTTTTTCAAGGCTGTACTACGTTAAGTGAGTGCAGAATTCCCGATAGTGTAGATAATATCGGTTCATATGCGTTTGACAATTGTAAAGGCCTTAAAAGTTTGACCTTTTTTAGTGGTGTCAGCGCTAAATCTAAAAACGGTGTTATAGGCGAATATGCATTTAGAAATTGTTCAGCTCTTGAAAGAATTATAATACCTAACAGTTTTAAAGAGATAAAGAGATCTGCTTATGAGAAGTGTACCTCTTTGGAAAGCATGAAACTTGAAAACAGATATCCGGAAGTGACTTTTGATATTATAATAGGAGACTATGCTTTTAAAGAATGTTCAAATTTGACTGAGGTTATTTTTGAAAATAAGATACGTTTAAAATCAATAGGAAAAGAAGCATATAAATTATGTATAAACCTTACGGATTTAACTTTTGGAGAAGAGGTATATTTAAATTCAATAGGTGAAGAAGCCTTTTATATGTGTAATAATCTTATAGATATAAATATTCCGAATGATGTTGAATTTATTGGAAGATCAGCATTTGAAAAATGTTTATCATTAAAGAATGTTACTTTACCAAGAAATTTAAAAAAATTAGGTGCAGCAGTTTTTAGAGAAGATACTGCAATAGAAAAAATAGAAATACCTAAAAATATAGATACTGTATCGGTATCTAAGGCTACAGATGGTATATTTAGCGGATGTGAGAAACTAAAAATAATAACATTCGAAGGAGGAATCACCAAAATTCCTGACAATTTATTTTGGGGAACCGGTTCTTTGGTGAATATTGATATCCCTGATGGTGTAACAGAAGTCGGATTAAATGCATTCAGAGAATGTGTAATGTTAAAAAATGTTAAAATACCCGAGAGTGTAGTGGGTATAGCGGATTATGCATTTTATAAAGATCAGAATATTGTTGATTTAAAGGATGGTTCCGGATTAATTCCCGAAGGGGTTCAGACTATTGGAAAATACTCCTTTGATGGATGTGAAGCTTTAAACACCCTGATTTTGCCGGACGGTATAGAAAAAATCGGTGAATCGGCTTTCGCAAACAGCGGAATTCAGATTGCTGTGATACCGGAATCCGCATCCGATATAGGAGCTTCGTGCTTTGAAGGATGTGAAGAACTTAAGGAGATACAGTTACCTAAGAACCTTAATGAAATAAAAAACAGGCTGTTTTATGATTGCAAAAAGCTTTATAAGGTTAACCTGTCGGAGGATATACTCGGTTCTATAGGTAATAGTGCATTTTATAATTGTAATGCTCTTGAATCCTTTGATGATTCGGGTAAAATTGATTTTTCAAAATTCAGAGTGCTTAAATCAATTGGAAAAAATGCTTTTCAGGAATGTGACAGCCTGTCTTCGGTGACTTTGTCGGCAGCTACAGAGAATATCGGAGAATATGTATTTGATCATTGCCAGAAACTATCCGAAATTAATCTTGGAACGGGACTTAGTGTGATTCCGAAGAATGCTTTTTCGAACTTAAATTCTTTGGTGAAAATGATAGTTCCCAGAAATGTGATCGAAATAAAGGCAGGAGCGTTTGAATATGATCCGTCTTTCAGAGAAATTCATATTCCGAAAGAGACAACAAACATAGAACGCGGAGCATTTACAAAGTGTGATGATCTTTATACATATGTTGTTGATGGCAGTGAGGCTCATAAGTATTCTGTAAAAGAAGGTATTAAATATGAATTAGAGGTGGTTTATGCAGACAGTATTAATTACCTTCCGGAAAAGATAAGTATAAATCCCAATGAAACAAACACTCCTTCATTGGAAATTCTGCCGGTCCATTATTCGGTGGATGTAAATTACAGCTCAGGTAATGATGAAATATTTACTGTAGATAAAACGACAGGTAAGATTACCGCGATTAAACCGGGAGATGCGGTATTAAAGGCAAGTATCAGTGCCAATGAAACCGGAGCTGAAATAGAAGATACGGTTGAGGTACATGTTAAGGTTCCGGTAACTGATATAACATTAAATAAAACCGCTGTTCAGATGAATGTCGGAGAGAGGATCAGGATCAATGCCACGGTTCTTCCGGAAAATGCGGATAATAAGGAAATCGTATGGACGAGCAGTAATGAAGAAATAGCTTATGTTAATGCAAAAGGAATGATATATGCCAAGTCTAAGGGTAATGTATCAATATGTGCCGAATCAAAAGAATATAATATTAAAAAATATTGTAATGTATCCATTACAAGTATACTTAAAGATGCTCCCCAAACATGGACCGATACGCTTAACAGTCCTACCGTAAGTCCCCTGGCGGGTATCGTTAATAAAGGTACAAGGATCAGTATTAACAGTGAGGCTGCAGGAGCAAGTATTTATTATACTACGGACGGAAGTACTCCGGTTGCCGACTACACGGGAAGGGTTGCAGGCACAACCAGGCATTATACAATGCCTGTGGTAATAAATAAAAATACGACGATCAGGGCATTTGCCATATGTCCGGGATATAAGTATAGCGATGTTGCCGAATATGAGTTCGTTGTGGATGACGGATGGGGTGATATTGGTTCGGATCTCAGAAGCCGGTTTTTAAATGATCCGGATAAGGTTCCCGAAGGTTTGTGGTATGTATTTGATGGAGATGATAATTATTATACCCAATCCGGTAACACAGGTGTAGTTAAAGAGTATAAGGGAAGCAGTATTACATTTAACAGTGAAATCGGCGTATATTATGGGTGTACAAAACTTATTGAGAATCGTGATTATAATATAAGTTATAAGTATAATAAAGCTGTTGCAGGTCTTAATGACAGGGAGGTTCCGACAGTCTCCGTTAAAGGTAAGGGAAATTATAAGGGTAAGGTTGCTTTTGGCTTTGAAATCAGTGCGGTTGATATTAATAAAGCTGATATAGTATCGGGTACGGAAGCAACGGTTATTTCCGGCAATAAAATAAGTGAGGTAAAGCCCGTTATTGTCTATAACGGGACCATTCTTAAAGAAAGGATCGATTATACGGTTGTTTACTATAAGGATTCAAAACCGGTTGTTGCGGCAACGAAAGTCGGAGAAGGTGTATATACGGCTGAAATAAAAGCAGCCGCAGGATCTGATTATACCGGAGTAATGACTCGGAAAATCATAATAAAAGCAGTTGAAAATGTTGCCGGTAAATCAGTGGACATGAAGTATACTACAGTAACTCTTCCGGATATCGAATGGAGAAAAGAAGGAGTTGATATTAAAAAGTTATTTGATAATTCCGCAACAGACAGTCCGTATGCCATAGTTAAGTATGGTTCTAAGAGCGGTGAGGTTCTTAAATACGGAGTTGATTATACAGTGGATGATATTGATACAACTATATATCCTGATTATCCTGCAGCGGGAAAATATATCGTCAGATTACATGGTACGGCGAATAATTCCTCCGACGGAAAATTTTATGTGGGTGAACAGACGGCAACTCTTACCATAAGCGGAATTGATGCATCTAAGATCAGTATCGGCGGAATCAATAAGAAACCTGTATATACCGGTAATGTGATAACATTAAGTGATCTTAATGATACAGATGGTAAGGAATTTAATGAAGTAACCTTATATACGGGATCAGACGGTGTTAAAACAAAGCTTACGGAAGGAACAGATTATGATGTTGATATGTCGGCAGCGACGGATTATGGCAGGTTTTATGTATATTTCAATCTTAAAGGACAGTATACCGGTACAAAGAAGATAAGGATAATTGTTGCAAAGGCTGATATAAATAAAGCAACTATAAGTACAACAGATGCAACATATTGTAAGTCCGGATCGGTGCCACAGACTTATGTTTCTTTTGATGGTAAAGTTCTTAAAGAGGGAATAGATTATAAAATATCATACAGCAATAACAGGAAGATAGGTACAGCAAATGAGCCCACAGTTAAATTGAAGGGAATCGGATGTTTTAAAGGAACGGCTGAATCAACATTCAAAATATACAGTACGGATATTTCCAAACTGGCTCTTTCCGTTAAAGATATTAAGTATAAAGAGGGAAAGAAAGGCAAATACTATAAAAAGACGCTTAGAGTTGTTGATGATGGCAGGACAGTTTCAAAAACCAAAGATATTCTTAAATACAGCTATGGTGATATTAAATATTATAATGCCGAGACGGGTAAAGAGATTGGTGATGAGGATGCTGTCAATATAGGTACTGTTATAGAAGCCAGAGTAACAATAACTGCAAGGGAAGAAGGCGGATACACGGGTTCCGGAGTTGTATCGGGCTTATACAGAGTCATTGATCCTCAGAAATATCTAAGCAGCGCTAAGGTTAAGGTAAATGATCTTGTATATGCAAATGGTGAAGAGGTATCTGTTATCAAATCAAGTGATATTACGGTAACTATCGGAGAAACGGTACTGAATCCATCGGATTATGATATAGTTTCGGTCACCGATAATCGTTTCCTCGGAACTGCGAAAATTGTTATTGCCGGTAAGGGTGAATATGGCGGCATAAAGAAATGCAGTGTAAAGATCAATAAGAAAGATCTATAGTTTTATAAAATATAAACAAAAACAGCCTCTTTTAAAGGGGCTGTTTTTTGATGAATACTGTATAGAATTCACAAATATAATTTTTTGATCTAAAAAGTATTTACAAAGGGTATTCTAAATTCTATAATTC
>JAILKH010000145.1 GCA_024693925.1 Lachnospiraceae bacterium
TTGCTTTGTGTTAATATAGCTAATATTTTTTTGAATCTTATAAAGGGGTTTGTAAATTCTAACATTACAATACGTTTAACTCTAAATGTTGAGAGCGCTATGATGATGAGAATATTATCTCTGCCGGTTGACTTTTTCAGAGATTACAGTGCCGGAGAATTGGCTCAGCGAGTGCAGAATATTAACAGTATGTGTGAAACGGTTTTTAATGCAATATTATCAATTGGTATTTCAGCGGTTTTTTCCCTTGTATATATAGTTCAGGTGCTTGCATATGCAAAGGCACTGGCCCTTCCCGCACTTATAATAACTTTATTGACTTTTATTTTTTCAAATATAATTGCGTTATGGCAAAGTAAAATAACCGAAAACATTATGAGGGAAAACAGTAAAGAAAGCGGTATGGTTTATTCTCTTATTAGCGGTGTTTCCAAAATTAAAAATGCAGGCGCTGAAAAAAGAGCATTCGCCAAGTGGAGTAATCAATATGTGAAATCGGCACAATATATGTATAATCCCCCCATGTTTTTAAAATTGGGAGATACTATAATTCTATCCATATCTCTTATAGGGACAATGGTTATGTATTATGAGGCAATAAAAAACGGGATAGGCATGGCGGATTATATGGCTTTCAGTAGCGCTTATGGAATGGTAAGCGGTGCTTTTGTGGCTTTATCATCTATATCCCTTATTGTTGCACAAATAAGCCCCACCCTTAAATTGATCAGGCCACTGTTTGACAGTGAGTTGGAGATGGATGGAAATCGTCCTGTGGTAAGAAAACTAAGGGGTGGTATTGAATTAAATAATATCTCTTTCAGATACAATGAAAATATGCCATACGTGTTGGATAATATTTCATTAAAGATCAAAGCAGGACAGTATATTGCAATAGTCGGTAAAACAGGGTGCGGAAAATCAACACTTATGAGAATATTACTGGGGTTTGAAAAGCCTCAGAGAGGGGCCGTATATTATGACGGGCGGGATATATCAGGTGTAGATCTGAAATCTTTAAGAAGAAATATTGGGGTTGTAATGCAAAACTCAAATCTTTTTCAAGGGGATATTTTTTCTAATATTGTAATTTCTGCTCCTATGCTTTCTATGGAGGAAGCATGGGAAGCGGCGGAAATGGCAGGTATGGCGGAGGATATTCGAAATATGCCGATGGGAATGAATACAGTAATTTCCGAGGGACAGGGGGGAATATCCGGAGGACAGAAACAGAGATTGATGATAGCAAGAGCCATAGCGGCCAAACCCAGAATCCTTATGTTTGATGAAGCAACTTCTGCACTTGATAATATAACCCAGAAAACAGTTTCGGATTCGCTTGAACAACTTAAATGTACGCGAATAGTAATAGCTCATAGATTATCCACGATAAAACACTGTGACAGGATAATAGTTTTGAATGAGGGAAAAATTATTGAAGATGGAACCTACGAAGAATTGATTACAAAAAATGGTTTTTTTGCCAATTTGGTAAAAAGACAATTAATGGAGAAGTAGATAAATTTTCTGTTGATTTTTAACGAATAAAATAATATAATTAAAGCGTAGAGTGACGTTTTGGGTTAAATGTGACATAAAGTATTTGCAATGATTTAAAAATAGATATATTTTTTGAAGAATCCGAGGAGATGAGTAAGATGATTGATAAAGTTAATGGATGTTTGCTTGCTGATGTTGATTTTGAACAGGTAAATGGTGGAGGTAAAGTTAATATACCAACAGGTAGAGCTGAGGATAGCCTTCGCCGTGTAAAATGTACCGGGTGTGGAGAAATATTTATGGCAAATACCCAAAATAATAAGATCATATGTCCCTGTTGTAAGGCTGAAATCGTAAAGCAGGATGTTAAAGCAAATGTTGTGAAAAAGATCGTTCCTGTAGTTTAAGAATGATATGATATGTTAGGTTATGCTATTTCAAAGATAACGGAAAGGAGATCATATGAATGATTTGAGAAGCAAAGGTGTAGCGCTTGATGAAGACGAATTGGGAAATATCAATGGTGGGATGGCTTTGGTGTCTTGCGGCGTGAAAAAAAGTAATGATCTTGTATATAAGGAAACAAATGGGAAAAAGAATTATAATAAAAAGAACCTTCTTTTTAACGGTAATAAATATGATAAAATGAATCTGCTTCAGGAGGATGTTGATATTCCGGGGTCGAAGTTGGTGTCCGGAGGTTCATTGGATTCGGGGATGTGTTGAAGATTGATGATTTATGTTACACCATATGAAATTATAGAATTAGTTAACAGAAAATATGTATGATCTGAGGGATATAGAAGGAGGCGCTGATGAGAATAGGTGCTGTGGGAATAAATCCCTATATATATAATACGAATTCAGTCAGTTCCGCAAGTCTTAATAAAATAAAAGGAATCGGCAGTGATGTTACATCTTCCAAGACGGATTTTTCCGGTCTTACCGGAGCGGGGGAGAATGAGAATCCTTTAAGGATGGGTGAAACGAAGAATTTTGTTGATATAGTTGAAATGCAGATGCAGATGGGGCGTCTTAGCGCTGCAAGGGTGATGGATGTTAGTCCGTTTGAGAAAGCTGATGAAATGAGTAAGGTTGCCAATAATCCGGGTGTTTCCGATTTGGAGATGGCAGGAGGTCAGATTTGAGTTAATTGGGCTTTATCTAACGGGAGGATGAGGAACCGTCTGTGATGGATGGGAAACCGGATACTTAATGTATCCGGTTTTTATATTACTTTGTTTATTGTCCTTTTTTGCAGATATAGAGTATGATAAAATATAATCATGAATAAGCGGAAAATCAGCATAAAAAAAATAATGGATGATTTAACAATTCGGCATAAGCTCGTGGTTTTATATGTATTTTGCGTTATTTTGCCATTAGTCGTTACCGATGGTTTAATATTTTATTTTATAAAATGCGAGGAAAGCAATAGGTTAAACTATGAGATGAATAATATTGTCGAAGCTGTTGAGGCTGATATTGTTAATTCTGTAGAAGAGGCTGTTAAAGTAACTCGTGGTGTGTTTATAAACAGAACATTAAATGAATTTTTGGATAAAGAGTTTAGTTCGCCTGCGGAGTATTATAGTGAGAGATATAAGCTGCTTAACCAGCCTTTTGCATCTATGAATTTAGGCACCGGAGAATTATCGCTTGTAATGTATACCGATAATCCGAGCATACTTAGTGGAGGCCCATTTTGCCAATTGGACACACAAAAGGATAAAGTATGGTATAAGGCACTTAATAACAGCGATCGGGATTTTATTTTGACAAGTTATTATATAGGTGATGAAAATAAAACGGAAACTTACAGAAAAAGAATATCCTTAGTTAGAAAGCTGGATTATTACAAAAATCTTAATTATACCAAAATCATAAAGGCAGATCTTGATTACAGCGGTATGGCTAAGCGTTTGATGAATATGAATTTTTCTTTGCCGGTGTATGTGTGTGACGGAAAAAAAATCCTGTATTCAAACGTGCGTCGTCCGGATGTAATGTCTCCGTTTAGATTTGTTTCGGGGAACGATACAATATTATGCGAGAAAAGTCAGGAAATATATGGGATGAATTTAAGGGTTATGGTACTTGAACCTATGGAAGGAACCGAAATTAATCTGAAGGATTATGCGCTTTTGATATTTTTAATGATATTATCAAATATTTTGCTTCCGGCAGTTCTTATGTTTATGATAAACAAATCCTTTGTATCCAGGTTAAAGACTTTAAGTGCGGCATTTGAGGGTGGTGCTAACGGTTATGATACTATGAATGAAATCTCTGATATAAGAGGAGAAGATGAAATCGGCAGTCTGATGCGGGGATATAATAATATGGTTGTTCGTCAGAAAGAATTAATAAAGACTGTTTACGAGGAACGTTTGAAAAAGCAGGAAATTGATATAGAAAGACAGCAAGCGCAACTGCTGGCGTTGCATTCTCAGATAAATCCCCATTTCCTGTTTAATGTGTTGGAAAGCATCAGAATGCACAGCATAATTAAGCGGGAGGAAGAAACTGCCGATATGATCGAGAGACTGGCCATACTCCAAAGACAGAATGTTGACTGGTCGGATGATCACATTAAGATAAAAGAAGAGTTGAAGTTTATAGAAGCATATTTGGAACTTCAAAAATACAGATTCGGAGATAAGCTTAGTTATGGGATAAGTATAAAAAACGGATGTGAGAATTATTATATGCCAAGGCTTACTTTGGAGACATTTGTTGAAAATGCCTGTGTTCATGGTGTGGAAAACAAGGTGGCTACCACTTACATATATATAAGAATATATGAGCAGGAGGATCGCTTATATATGGAGGTAGAGGATACCGGTGAGGGTATGGATGAAGATGTTGTCGAAAGTTTAAATGAGAAATTAAGGCTTTGTTCACTGGATGATTTAAAGTCCGGAAAACACATAGGAATGATAAATGCCTGTCTGAGGCTGAAGATGTTAACAAATAATAGAGCTTCTGTACAGGTTGAGAGCGAGAGGGGTATTGGTACCACTATATTTATTAGTATCCCTAAAGATACTATTGACAAGGGACTATGAACAAGTGTGAGGTGATAAATGCTTAAAGTAATGCTTGTGGATGATGAGCCGTTTATAATGCAGGGATTGTCAGTACTTATTGATTGGGAGAAACTAGGCTTCCGGATCGTTAAAATGGCATCTAACGGAAAGGAAGCATATGATTTCTTAAAATCCGAGAAGGTAGATCTGATAATAGCTGATATAAGTATGCCGCTTATGAATGGGATTGAACTTATAAAAAGAATAAGAGAAGAAAAACTGTCGGATGCATATTTTATAATTTTAAGCGGTTATAATGATTTTTCTTATGCACAGCAGGCAATCAGATATTCTTGTTTGGAGTATTTACTGAAACCGATAGATAAGGAAGAGCTTATCGGAATTCTTAACAGAGTTTCTCTGACAGGAAGAATAAATTATGAAGGAGATGCAGGGGTTGAACGCGACAGCAAAGCCATATTATGTAAACCTCAGCTTGATAAACTGATCTTTGCTGTTTCTCAGAATGATATAACAGAGATAAGTAACAGTACCGATGAATTGTATGACGAGATGTATAATCTCGGTATGGATGAGGCAATAGTAAATATGAATATGGGATATTTGCGGGTTACTCTTATTAATCTGGCGGTAGAATTGGATGAAACAGTGGATCAGGAGGAGATACTTCAATATATCAATGATAATGTTTATGATGCGGGGGGGACTAAGGGAACAAGAACACATCTAAAAAGGTTTGCTTTTTCATATGCGGATTATCTTATGCAACTCAGAAAAAATGCTTCTCGCGGTGTCTTACAGGAAATCGAAAGAGAAATCAAAAATAATTATGCGGAGAATC
>JAILKH010000176.1 GCA_024693925.1 Lachnospiraceae bacterium
TATTCCTGCAAACATATATATTGTGATAATAAATATCTGTACAAAAACGAGTGGAGCAAGTTCAACACTCTCCACCCGAAAAGGTAAATTCAGTTTTACTACACCTAAAAAATATCGGTTGGTAGTATTACTCATATTTGTAATCTCTTATTTATTTATAGCAAAATGATGGTTTTTAAATTATAAATTCTCTTTACTTTTCTTATTATAAATATAGAGTCCGCCACATACCATAGCTGAAACAACAGCGATCATAACAAATACAAACACATTGCTCTGACCTGTTTTAGGAACCTTATCATATCCCTCTGCATCCGTAGTTGTTCTTGTACCAAGTACTCCGGTATATATATTCCTCGATTCATCACTGCTTACAACGATCTTCTTTGCATTTGCGACATCATCAATACCATTTGTAAGCGATGAGAAATCACCCAGAGAAGCTACGTCTATTGTCTGTCCTTCAAGAGCATAATACACATACTCTTTTGTTGTGGTACCGGTTGTCGATGTTGCAACATCAACAGATCCGATCATTGCTACCGGTAAAACGTATGCCTTTGCTGTTCCGCCTGAAGAAGACTTACCGGTTACCTTAACCACAACCTTATATACCTTTGCGGTGGCATCTGCATAGATATTCTTATTATACTTTCCTGAGCTGTCGCAAGGATATGCTCTGAAAGTAACATCACAGGTACTTGAGAACTTGTCCTTAAGGTTTGTTATAAGCGTCTCAACTGTAGAAGCTTCTATTGAGTAACTGGAATCACCCGAACCCTTGCTTGTTGCTGTTGATGTAAATCCAAGAGAGCTTCCGTTTAAAAGCACCTGTATCTTAACACCCTTAACATCACTGACTGCAGTTTCCGTACTTGAACTGCTGGAACTGTCTGTACCCGAAGTTGTACCTGTATTCACCTTTGCAGGTGCCTTGTAGGTAAGTACACGAGAGCTGTATGTAAGTGTAGGTTTTGAATACACATTTAACTTAATCGTCTTAGCCGAATCACTGTCTATATAAGCATCCTGATTATTAACCTTACATCCCAATACAACCTCTTTATAAGTACCGGCATCAATATCGCCCTTGCCCTTTACCTTAACAGTCTTCTTGGAACTGCTCCAGGACTGCTCTATCTCGGCATAATCGCCTCCGCTGACAATATACCAGGTCATGTCGGTATTGGTCTTATCGGTGGCTGTGAATTCCATGGTATAACCGGTAGTTACATACTCAACAAAATCCGAGGTTGTGATCTTCTCAGTCGTTGCCTCAACAACCGTAACAGCAATAGAATTACTTGTTACGTAACTTCCGTCTGATAAGTACACTACAGCATACAGACTGAAGGTGCCGGTAGTCTGCTTTGAATTAACGTTAAATGTTCCTCTGTCCGAGGTGACCGATAATCTAGAACTTCCGAGATACCATTCAATAGAAGTATAATTTTCCGCATTGGAAGGAGATTTTGTTCCCTGGAAAGCCAATGTTGCTCCTTGGCTTACATTTACACTCGAAGAAGAAGGAGTGGTTGTTAAATCCGATGAAGCTATTATATTATAGCTCTGGATCATAATCGCTTCAGCTGCAAAATTTGCGGTAACATTGGAATAGGTTGTATCGGATATAGTCTTTGTAAATGAATCATCCGTTTCACCGGTACTCCACTTGCTTAATTCATATCCCGAATTGGGAGTTGCAGTAAAAGTTACGCTTTCACCGTCCATAACATAAAAAGCGCTTGTATATGAAACACCGTCATACTCTGCCTCGGCACTTCCGTAACTCGAATTATTTGTTTTTGCACAAACTCTGTAAAGAGGATTTATGCTTACCGAACCTTCGGGAAAAGTAGCCGATACGGTTTTTGTTTTAGTATTACCATCTTCATCAGTATATTCCGCTTCAAGCGATAAGGATATACTTCCGCTAATGCTTTTAGCCGATAAGGACTGACTGTTTACCACATCTGTAACGTTGAAGCTGGCTTCGTCTGATTCAGCAACCTCTTCACTTGAGGTATATACAGTAGTACTTCCTACCTTGAATACCGCCTTCGTAACATTGTCATACAAGTAGTCTTCATTGTCCTCACCGTTCTCCCAATACCAGGTCAGCTCGTTTTCACCGTCAACAGTGGCATAGACATTGATATCACCGTCCGCCGCCTGGGCTTCCTTTGCAAGACCGATGGTACTTATAAGCCCCACCGTCGCCGCAAGGAATAAAAATTTCTTTAAGATCCTCATTTTGCTTTCCTCCATTTATATAACATCCTATAAGAGTTTTAGGTACCTGTGCTTTTTCGCATATCAAAAAGCTTCAGCCTTTTACTGCAAATAAACGCACTGAACCCAACTAGACATTATTTTACATTATTTTTTGATTTTTAACAACACGCATTTATTTGTAATTTTCACCAATATTTCCAAAGCTTTGTTTTTTTGCCGCACATTTACGATAAATCCGATAAACAACGGATTCTCTTTTCCAAATTAAACCGATTAAATTTGTTTATATCTTCATTTCTAGTTATAATAACAATGTTATTTTAGATATCCGGAGGTTTTATATGGTAAATATGCACAATAAAATTTTTATTTTTTTTGACCATTTAAGTCACAGGCATTAACCACAATATATAGAACCTGCACAACAAAAACAACTAATACTGCCGTTTATTTTATCGGACTTCACTATATCTGTACAGAAGATAACTTCCGTAGGTTTCCATATATTCAAGGCCGTATCCGGTAAGATCCCAGCAGTTCTTTTCTTTATCTATACTTATACTTTTACTCATTCTCTCTATCACCTCGGGATCCTGAGATCTGTCCCCGACAAAATTCTCATCCTCTTCATATCCCTTAAGGTTAATACTTTCAAGTCCGAAATCCGTATATGTGCAATCAAGCAGCAGATATTCCATACCATAATGGGCGGCCGCAATATTTACAACCTCCATATCCGGACAGGAGGTCGCTATATTCTCACAGGCCTCCACACTGTCCATTGCCGCATATCTTAAATCCCAGATCCGTCCATAGGTTGCATCTTCTCCGTACATAAGTTCAATATTATAATCATATTGCCGGAAAGCATACGCGGTTTCGTAAGGAACTATAAGCTTTACAACTCCATCGCCTTCCTCCCTTTGTTCCTTTAGCAGCGTATCCGAAATATCTATAAATACCTGCGGCAGCTTATACATGTTTTCCGCTTTTTGAAATCTGTAATCGGTTATCTGGAACACCCCGCTCAAAAAGATCATCGGTATAAGCACCAAAATAAGAAGACCTCTCATCCTCTTATCATTTATTCCTTCCACCAGCAAAACACCTCCGACAGCGACAACGGCAGGGAACATAAACAGCCAGCTGAACCGCCCCCGGATCTCATCATCATAAAACGTGAATATAAAACGGTTAACGGCCGGCGCCAGAATATATACTCCCAAAAGCAAAACAACGGCAGGATAAAGGATACCGTTCTTAAGCTTTTTATTTTTCAGATAAAAGGCAATAAATATCAAAGTGACAAAATAAAATGCCATATACATACCATTACCGGTAAAATCATTATTCAAATGTATAATGTCAAGAATATAATCCTTCATTTAACACCTACTTATATAAAATCCCCGAATACAAAAGCCGGCTGAGAACTATTATCGCAAAAACCGGCAGCAAAGATAATCCCATACCGACAAACGGCTTTATTGTTCTTTTTGCACATGTTACGGAAAAAGCATAAGCCATGCACAAAAGCACAGCAAAAACAGATCCCATATTACTTAACATAGCACAGGCCAGGGCAGCCAGCATTATTATTAAATAATCTTTTATCGCTCGTTCTTCCTTATTGGACAACACCAAAAGTAAATACCATAAAAAGGGTAGCATGATCATGGCAACCACAGACCGTCCCTGCCAAATAATGGTAAGCAGCGTATATCCCGCAGAATAAATGGTTTCAAAGGAAAATAAATGTATAAGCGACAAAAAAAGCATAAATAATCCCGTTTTCCTTATATTTCCGTTAAATATTTCATTACCTGCAAGAAAAAAAACAACATAGCTTAAAGGTATATACAAAAAAGGCATTACCGTATGTGCCAGGATAGCGGGATGAAGCCTAAACAACTGACTCATCAAAGCTATAAATATAGGATATGGGGCAGTAACATCCTTTATCTGTTCTCCCACCGGCAGTCCGTGACGGAATCCGGTTATAGGATTATGCTCAAGCATTGTATCCCTGCTTATCGCTTCCATAGCATCAACAATAAAACGCGCATCATCCGTATCGATATGCATTCTCAAAGTCAGTAAAGCGGTTTCGAAGGCTATTATCAATATGGCACCGGTCCATATGATCAGCGTTTCCTTATCCGGGATTGATTTTTTCAATCCTTCCGGGAAACTCTTTTCTGTTTTGTCCGCCTTTCGCAATGCCGTCTCTTTATAATCTTTGATCGCAAAGACGATACCCGCAAGTCCGAAAAATACCGCCTCGAATACCCAGGTATATTTAAGAATGTGAAAGGGAACATGCAAAAGGATCATGGGAATCGCCGGAAGGATAAACAATACACACATAAACATAAATCCGTATGCAATATTTTTTCCGACAGTTTTGATCTTCCCGACACCTGTCGCGCCAAGAACAAACATCCCCAAAAGGTATGGTACAATAAACGCCCATATTATAATTAACAAAACACTTATAACCGACATATCTATCTTCCACCCGCCAAACTACTTTTCCGCAATTTCATATTCCTTAAAACCAAATTCCTCCATAAGCATAACAGCCTCACGTTCTCCATAATGCTCAGACAAGTACTCTTCCTTTTGTTTAACCGACATATTATCGACCAGGATCACGGAATTCCCATTATCCTTCATACCGGCTCTTTCTTCTCCCCCATCTTTTTGTCCGGCCAAAGCCTTAAAAGGATTGGAATATCCGTATTTTCCCGTTATTTCCTTAGTGATGGGAGAATTTATAAACCAGCTTCCAACGGCAACGAAATTCTTAAGGCTTCCTTCCTCCTTTGCAGAAAACACTTCATATTTATATGCCGTCTGAAAAGTAAAGGTATCGGCTATGTATAAATTTTTTTCATTCTCTGCAATATGATTGAAAAAACCTTTATAGTCCGACTCCGACCTTTTATATTCATTATATTCAAAGCGATTCCCCAAAAGAACTGATATACCTGACAAAAGAATCATAATAAGCGCAACCGCAAGTACCAACGAATCCTCCCGGGCGCTTTCATTAAAATCTTTTACAGGATCACATTTTACAGTCATTATATAAGAAAGATGATAAATAATAATAATATAAAATGCCAGCAATGCCGCATATACTATCCTATGACTCCATCTTCCGCAATTTTCGTAATAAAAAAATATACCGGCCAGTACAACCGTTTCGACGATAAGGGACAATATGCGTCCCTTAATTCCCGCGTCCTTCTTCTCCTTAGCTCTCTCATCCTTATTTATATAATTATTCAGGATCAAAAGCAGCAGAAGGATAGTCCCACTCATCAAAACTCCAATTATCATAGGATCAAATATAAAAACATCTTCATAAATGTGTTTCAGCAAAGCTTTACAGCATTCCGTAAAAGAAAACCTTCCCGGCGCATTCATAAGGACCTTTTTCATCATATCAACATCAAGAACCTCATCATCTCCAAATTGCCAGGTCAGGTACATAAACGCATCATTTGAACTGATGCCCAATCCTTTCAGTCTTTCTTCATATTTATTATGATCAAGAAGGTCATACCTATAATCCAAAAGTTCCATTCTGGTATTATTATATTCACGAAAATCCTTCCATCCGGCATTTTTATTATAAGATGTATTATTTATACCATATGATAAAAGATAACACCCGCACACCAGAGCAAATGAACAAATAAACCGTAAAAGCTTTTTAAAATACATACCTTCTTTGCGCCCGGTCATTACAATTTCAAAAAACTCATACATACCTAAGGGGATCAAAAGCAGGGTGGCAAGAAGGAAGGAAGAATCCCTAAGCAGCATACCATATATAAGAAATATATAACCGAATATATACAGATATTTATTAACCTCTCCTTTCGTATCTTCCCCATCATCCGATCCGCATCTTAAAGAATAAAGGATAAGTAAATATCCGACCGCGCATACAAAAACAGCGGTTTTACTGTATTGCACCGATACATACAATTCATGAAAGGAACCAAGCACAAACACCATTGACAGAAGGCTTCCCACCCGGGCCATCCCCTTCTTTTTATCAAAAATCAAACGAATCACAAATGTAAGAGTAGTAAAAGCCATAAACAAGAAAACAAACTGCAATACACTGTGCCAGCGCACCTTTGGCAAAACAGTGTAAAGCCCCTTATATAAATAGCCTATAAGAATGTTTGAATATATAAGATGTGTTTCTTTGACACCGTAAGCTCCTTCTGCGATCATTGCAAGAAATGCATCATCATTTTCCTCAAAAAAAGGTTTATATACAAACAATGCGGCAAACAGAACAACTGCATTTAAAATTATTGAAAACCAGACAGGTTTTTTTAATAAAGCTGCGACCCTTTTCATCTATCGCTCCCATACAGACCGTTTTTCATATATCTCTCATCAATCATGATCATTTACCCGACAGCAAAGAAAATATACCGGATATGACAGGTACCAAATACATAATTATCAGGACCAAGAAAAAAAACATCATATAGATTTTAATTATAACGGGAGATATATTAGTTATAAACTCTTCTGTCTTTATAATATATTCTTCCCTGACCCTGCTTATGATAACATAAATAATTATTAATGCAAAGGCAAGAGTGCTTATAACCATGCCGACCATCATTCCGGGAGGTGTAAATTTCATTATTATCTCATTCTCACCTTTAGATACGGGGATGGCAGTAAAAAGTCCGGCATACATTGACGCTTTAACTTTTCTTCCGTTTACCTTTACCTTCCAGCCCTTATCATAGGTTATGGGAAGACAGACATAAGCATCCTCTTCCTCCCCTGTTACGGTTCTGTTCATAACTACTGAGTTTTTACCAAACACAATATTGTCATCATACTTTTCATTACACAGATCACAGAAATCCTTAAGGATATTAAGATCCAGGCCCATTATATCAACCTTAAAACATTCTCCCTTTTCCTTATCCATTTTTACGGTCACTTCAACCCGTTCATTCTCAAAAGTCCCCAAATATACCGCATTATTATTAAAATGTGCCGGATAATATATATTATCGGGATCCCCTATTGTCGGTATCAAAACCCCGGCAGTCGCTCCCCCCCTTCTAACTTCAATGGTACAATTGGCAAATTCAAGATCCGCGTCGCTCCCCGACATATATAAAGCGGTTTCTTTATCAATATACAGATCGCATACAACTGTCTTTGCCCCCTTTGAGGTTTTTATATTCATCTTTGTTGCAGCATCAGCAGCTATATCATCCTTTACATAACCGGTAGCGATCTCATCGACAAGAGTATCGGACTTTATATCCATAGCATCTGCCAAACCTCTTTTTATTATGCTGTAAATATGATTATGAAGTTCCACAATATCATAAGCCGGCTCTTTATCCGACACTCCCCTTACCACCAAACCGTAGGGAAGAGTAAATACAGGTTTATACAGAGTATATTCGGCAGTTTCTCCGGACAGATGATCAACCGTAACAACAGCACTGTCCAGAGCCTCATATAATCTTTCATCCTGCGGGATCAGGCTGATAACCTTTCCTATTCCAAGAAGCGCATCCGAAAAAACGGTACCTCCGGCGTCCAGCAGTCTTGTAAACTGCACACTGTAACCCCATTTCGCTGCTCCTTCCTGTAAAAAAGGCGCGATCATATGAGTCCAATTGGACAAAGCCGGCTGCATCAGAACAAAACCGTAATTTGCGTTAAGACTTTCATCGGGATTCTTGATCCTGTCTCCAAAACTTTGCTGAAGGGAAAGCTTTTCCCTAAGTTCCTCACAAATATAAATATATTCTCCGTTCTGTTCCTTTTCTTCAGCATATCCGGTGATAAAATCAGGTTTTCCAAACAACAGAAAACCATAACACAATATCTCAAACACAAAAATACCCGCCGACCATAAATACCTCTTCCTGCTTATTCTTTCCCTTTCCGTCTTTTCTTCTTCCAACAGTCTTTTCTTCTTAAGCAGATGCAAAGATTTCTTCAAAGATTCGACATTAAGCAATATAAAATATACGATAAAACTTATTATCATAATAAAAGAAGTCAGATGAAATACCTTTCTAAGAGGCATTCCCAAATGATTTCTGTAAAAAGCAATAAACATTAAAAAACCTATAATGGTGCCCAAAAATCCTATATACCACTTCCCCGTCTCAGCATCTGTCTCAGCATCTGTCCCGGCTTCTGCAGAGTACATTTTAGCCGCATATCCACACATCAGATATGCAAACACAAAATAAATAATGAAACCGTTTCTTATGGGATACTGAATATAAGAACCAAAATGCCAGATAAGATTTATACTTTCAAAGAACAGCTCGGAAACCATAATAAAAATCATACTGACAGTCATAAACAGACTCCGTCTGTCTTTTCTGAATCTTATCATTCCCGTGAGAATAACCGCTGCCGCCAATGAAACTCCCAAAAGGGTCCACCACCTGGTAGTATAATCTCCATGTACATGAGATATTATATCAATATATTTATCTATGATACCGTTGCTGCCTTCATTACCGTTATGAAAGCGGGCAGAAGACAGCATCTGTGTCAGCTGCGGAGCCAAAATAAAAGCCGACAGAGCCAGAGACAAAAGTGTTCCGATCCCAAGTTCGGGAATATGACATAAAACAAGAAAGTTCTGCTCTTTTTTCACATCGGTTTCAGTTTCCTTACCGTCCCAAATAAAAGCTGCCACCGATCTTATACCTGTATATAGAAATATAAAAATAAGGATCATAAAACCCAGATAATAAGAGGCTATAAGCGTAATAGTTAAGGTGATCACATAACCCTTTATCTTTCCCTCATCAAGAAGCTTATCATAAAAATACATTATGAGGGGAAACATTACGGCAATATCAACCCATTGATTTGTAATATACAAAACCAGAACGAAACCGCAGAAAGCATATCCCGTCGATGCCGCCAGTTTGAAATAATAGGGCGCCTTACCTTGAGTTTTCTCAAGATAGAAAAACATTGTAATACTCATGCACATAAGCTTAAGACCGTTAAATACCGAAAGGCTCTCAAGCAGCGAAGATCTCCTTATAAGCAAAAAGAAAAGATTAAAGGGCGAAATATTAGAACATCCCGAAGTACTCATGGCCATATTTGTACCCAGTGCACTGTACCAGTCATAAAAGAAATCTTTGGTCCCGTGGAGAGAATCATACACATGATAATAAAATGCCGCTATCTGCTGAGCCATATCATAATAATCTATTGTACGATCTCCAAAAGGATATATTCCTTTAACCGCAAGGATTATTCCGTATATAAGTAAAGTCAAACCGGCCGGAGATATATATCTTAATATTTTTTTATTAAATCCGAATTTTTTCACCTTCATTAACAAGTTCCTTCCCATAAATTTACTGCCCTCTATTTTACTTTGATAGTTTTATACTTCTCCCGATTAAAACGTTGACAAAGCACTCAGAGCTATGTTATAAATAATAAGTCGGTTTCAAACAAATATATAGGGGATTGGTCAAATGGTATGACAAGGGTCTCCAAAACCTTTAGCGGGAGTTCGATTCTCTCATCCCCTGTTACTTAATTACCCGGAATGCTTTTTAAAACTTTCCGGGGATTTTATTTCTTAAAAAACATAAATGACCATCAGTTTCCAAAAACCGGTGGTCATTTCCAATTTCCAAAGCATCCTGATCCGTTACGCAGATACAAACTCCCTCATCTTTTCCCTGTCTAAAATTCTCTGAAGATCACCTCTGGCTATAGGCCTTGTTATTATACCTTCGATCCCCGGCTCGGGGCGGGAATTAAACACATCTTCTTCTTCCTTATAAACCATATAATAAATGGGAACCTCTGCCATTTCCTTATATGACCTTATTATGGACACTATACGCTTTGTTGCCATAACCGTCATATAACTGTCAACAAAAACAATATCCGGCAAATGACTGTTCAAATAAAATATCGCTTCCTTAGGGTCCGAAAATGCCGAACATTCATAATCTCTGGAAAGATAAATCTTCATTATATCCAATGTGGCATAATCATCATCTATAACAACTATAATAGGCTTGCCATCCAGATTCTTTACCGGCTTGATATCGGGAGTCTGCAATCCATCCTCAGCATCAAAATTCTCACTGCCATCCTCTGATGAATGAGCATGCCCTTCCAGTATCCGTTTTATTTCTTCATCTTCATCGCCAAACTTTATAAACTTCTCTAATCCGTCTGCCATAACCTACCTCTTATACTAAAAATTGTTATAATCAAAACAGACAAAAACTTCAAAAATAACTTTTTTCTTTACTGTCTAATAAGTATATCACGCAACAATATAGTTACACAATCAAAAAATTTTTATCTATTTCTTTTTTCATAATATAGAAATTTCTATAGAAAAGATGACGGCAAGTCAATACTTGCCGCCATACATTCTTTCAAGGCTTTCGCCATAATCATTCAATACCGGAACCGCTCAATTTTATGATGGATGAAAGGAGTATAATAGTGCCTGCTTGATGGATGAGCTGATATCTCCGGCCTTCATGATATTAAACACCCATTGTATAAAATTACCCGGATCAATCCGTTACTTGGGGGCCGGATCGATCTGTTATTTTATACTTTGGATTGGTTAGCTTTCGCTAACCATAAATAATATATTACATTTATTTATTACTGTCAACCCTTTTTTAATTTATAAACTTGAAATAAATTTCTCATTATGATATCGTTATAAAAACATTTTAAATTTCTATCCCTTTAAATTATCATTTATTATATATAGATAATCGATCATTAAAATCACAGATAACGAAGCATATATCTCACACCAGACTATGGAGGTTCTAAGCATGGGTGAAATTCAAGAATCGGGTGAAATGTATCTGGAAACAATATTGGTGCTCAGCAATAAAAATAATTTTGTACGATCCATCGATGTTGCCGAATATATGGGGTTCTCAAAGCCCAGCGTAAGCAGAGCCATGGGGATACTTAAGTCTCATGAATATATAACCGTCGAGAAAGATGGCAACCTTAAGCTAACTGATTCCGGCAGATCCATAGCCGAAAAAATCTACGAAAGACATACTGTTTTATCCGAATGTCTTATGAAACTGGGAGTAAGCGAGAAAAACGCAACTGATGATGCCTGCAGGATTGAACACATAATATGTGATGAAACCTTTGATGCCATTAAAAAATGTTTATATAAAAACAAGGAAGCCTGATGGGTTCCTTGTTTTTATATTTAAAACCATTTGCAGTTCTTATCCTCTGTGTTTCTCATAAAATGCTTCAAATTCTTCTCTGGTCTTCCTAAACGCTTCCAGAATCTTTGGTGAAAATACTCCGGCTTCTCCTCTCACTATCATATTAAAAGCTTCTTCCGTTGAATACGCCGCCCTGTAAACACTCTCGGTTACCAATGCGTCATAAACATCCGCAACGGATTCACACTGTGCCGAAATAGGAATAGAATCTCCCTTTATACCATCGGGATAACCTCTTCCGTCATATCTTTCATGATGATATCTGCATATTTCATAACAGATCCTTGCGTAATCCTCATCCCAGATACCGCTTATGTTATTTACAATATCCGCTCCCCGGATAGTATGACTTTTCTGGAACTCAAATTCATCCTTCGTCAGTTTACCCGGTTTATTTAGTATGGAATCGGGAATTGCAATCTTTCCGATATCATGTAACGCGCTTGCGGATACGATTATTTCAACCATCTTCTCATCAAGTCCCGTCTCCGGATAATCATGCAGCATTTGTTTGGCAATTATCTCCGTATATGCCTTTATCCTGTTAATATGATCCCCGCTTTCAAGACTTCTGCATTCAACTACCGTAGCCAGAATATCAACAATATTCTGTTTACTCTTTGCCAGCTCCGCCTGTTGCATCTTCAGAAGCTTGAATTGTTTATTCATGGTAACCATCTGGGATTCTACCTTTTGTTCCAATCCCCTTTTATAAATAAACAATTCCGTAAGATTAGATACCCGGCGTTTAACTATTTCCGCAACAAAAGGCTTATGGACAAAGTCGTATATCCCCATCTTTGTAGGACTGTGTTCAAGATCAGCGGCCTCTCTCTCGTTTATAAAAAGCACGGGCATTTTATCCAACAATCCTCGTTCTTCAAGTTTGCGCAAAAAATCATAGCCGTTTAAGCCCTGCATTGAAAATCTGTATAATACCGTTGCGATCTCATTTCCATGAGAATCCAGTTCCGCAGTTATGTCTTCGATATTCCTCGCTATTTCTATATCATACAAATCTTTAAGTATATCCTTTAATTGTGAACAATTATCACGTTCGTGATCAACAATCAGTATTCTTTCCATATCGCCCCTCTTTTATCCCCTTGTTACCTTTACTCCATCATCATCATCAGATAATACCAGATTAGCGGATTTAGCGGCAGCAACCCACTTTTTACCGTTTATATCAGCTACAACTCCCTCATATACAGTAGCTCTCATTACAATCTTTGCGGTTTTACCTTCTTCTATTTCCTCATTTACTTTTTTAAGATCTTCATTCAGTTTATTAAGTGTATCTTTCTTAACGGTACGAGCCATCATAACCTTTTTAAACATATCCATCTCAACCCGTACTTCCGGAGTATATAATGACATCATTTCATCATATGCGGTATTCAGGGATTCAAGTTCTCTGGTAATTTTTTTTATTTCGTTATTAAGGATTATCTGCTGCTTTATCATTTCGTTGCTTACGCCAACTCTGAGATAAGTCTTAACACCCTTTTCATTACCGACTTCATTCACTACAATACCTTTTCTGGCATAAGTAACTCCTCCCAACAAAGAACCATGTCTGCCGGACACCTCAAGCTTGCCTCCGCATTCTACAGTACTCTTAAGAGTATAACTGACCTTAATATCTCCGGCTGCTTTTACGGATGCATTTTCAAAGAAGCTGCCCTCTATGTTTCCTCCGGCCTTTATAAGACCTTTATCCTGGGCATTTACTCCCTTTCTTAAAATGATATTACCTCCCGCCTCCAGTCTTGCTCCTTCGACAAAACCATCAACTATAATATCTTCCTTTGCTATGATAGTACATCCGTTTCCGACATTTCCGGTCACATGAATATTACCTTCAAATCTTGTATCTCCCATATATGCGGTCACATCATCTAATACCAGGAGATTTGAAACCTGTAACTTGTTTCCGTCAAGCTCCACTATTCCGTCAAGGTTTGAATAATAAGTAACACCATCCTGATCTACATAAAACCCTTTACCCGTAAGCCGGTTTAATTCCTTACCTTTAATCTTGGGAAACTCATCTCCGAAAACATTATAACCCACCGGTCCCACTTCCGCAGGATGATACAATGCTATCTTTTGTCCTCTGGTCACCTGCTCGAACCAGTCTATATCTTTATAATCAAGACTTCCGTCTTCAAGGATTTTGGGTTGTCTGTTTACATTTGTATTAAAGAAATAATCATAATATCCGTCCGGTCCGGGTTCGGACTTACGTCCCTGGGCTATAACCTGAGGCTGGTTACCTGCCTTATCCGTCAGGATCATATTTATAACATTTTCATCAACGCCTTTAACTATACCTCTTTCTTCCAGCGCATTTCTGATAACACTCCTGGTTATTCCCGTACGTCTTCCTGTAAGCTGAAAATATGCCGTCATCTGATCGGGAGTAACTTTTAATTCAAAATTATTGTAAGCAATAGCCTTATTCTCACCCATTCCCTGAGGGCGTTCATCAACAATGCCGGCGGCAAGATAGGCACGCTTTACCGACATATCCGTAGCAGGATACATAAGACTGGAATATTTTGATACATCCAAACCATCTTCAAGACCAAGTCTGAGTTCACGCATCTGCTGCCAGTCATATAAAGGATTTAAATATACCGAGTAATTTATCTGATGTTCCATTCCCCTGCGGATCTCACGCATCTGTCTCCATTCATATTGAGATCCTGTGTAATCTTTGACCTTCAATCCATGCTCGAGGCCAAGACGGATCTGTTCAATGGAACTTCCTCTCAATTCCGTATTTATATAGGGTCTTATATCTATTCTCTTTTCAAGAGATATTCTGATCTGCTCCAGCTGTTCTTCATCGTATCCCTCTTCTATAAATCGTGCAATATTTACACCTGACTTAACCGACTTCCTAAGCTCCCGGAGAACACCTGCCGGGAGACTCAGATATTTAGACAGGTTTATTCCCTCTTTAAGAGCAAGCCGAAGCTGTCTCATTGTATCAAAGGGAACCTTTGGATAAGCATACAATCTCACATTAAGCTTATCCTCCAAACCAAGTCGGATCTCCTCCATCTGAAACCAGTCAAAATCCTTTCTTGCATACAATTCAACAGGAACCTCGCTCATTAAGCCCAAACGGATTTCCTTCATTTGTAACGCAAAAAAGTCCTTATCCTCATAAGGCTCAATGTCCAGTCCTTCTTCAAGGCCCAGCTTTATTTCCTCCACCTGATCTCTGGTGAAGCCTTTGTCCAAATAATCTTGTTGCTCCTTCCTTGTCATAACACCCCACCTTAAGCATATTATCTATACTTTTCTGTAATCCCCCTTGACCTTATTATGTTTATAAACCGGTTTACTCGCTTATACAACAACCGGTTCGCCCCTATATATAAACATATATTAAAAAAATTTTATAGTCCATGTTATTATAACATAAAACATATTTACAATAAATATTTTTTTTCTTATACTCATATTTAAATACTATTTTTTATGATCACCTAAAAATATAAGGATAAATCCATGAATTTTTCAAAAATAATACCTACTGTAACAATTATAACTTTCATAGTATTAAGCTTAACTTCCTGCTCCGAAAAAAAAGAGGAGCCCAATAGTGTGGAATTAACCGGTCTTAATACAGATAATACCGCAAATACCGTTAATACGAATTTTACGTCCTCGGATTTTCCTCCCATAATATGGATTGGCGATTCCTTAACTCAGGGATCCCTTGGTGATGACAACGGAAATGAAAATAATCCGCAAGCCCCCTGGCGTGTCTTAAAAGAAATATCCGGCTGGAATGTTAAAGGATATGGTTACTATGGATATAACACCCATGACATTTTATGGGCTTACGGTGAATATGGTGGTATCAAGAACCCGGAATACATATATATTTTTTGGGTCGGGTCCAATGATTTTTATGAATCTCCCGCAAATATATCAAAAGTAATTGAAGAGATTGATAAATTTATAGCCAATGTTAAGATTGACAAATATCTTGTACTGGGAACTACCAATCGCGGTGACATGGCACCTGATGCCTACAAAAGTATCAATTCGGAATTTGATAATAAGTACGGAAATAATTATCTGGATATAATGCCATACATCAAATACGGCCCCGACAATATCCACCTTACCGAAGAATCCTATAAGGAGGTTGCCGAAGCCGTATATGATAAATTAATATCTCTTTACAGCAGCAGATAATTAAGTTTAAAAACTTTTATCTGTTACCATACATATTTTCATAATAATTTCTATATTCACCGGATATGATCGGAGCCCACCAGTCTTCATTATCCAGATACCAGCGTATTGTCTTCTTGATTCCATCTGCAAACTTTGTCTGCGGAAGCCATCCCAACTCACTGTGTATCTTTGTGGGATCAATAGCATATCGCATATCATGTCCCTTTCTGTCGGTAACATATGTAATAAGGCTTTCGGGCTTATTAAGTTCCTTACATATGAGTTTCACTATATCAATATTTTTCATTTCATTATGACCGCCTATATTATAGACTTCACCTACACGGCCTTTATGTATCACCAGATCAATAGCCTTACAATGATCTTCCACATATAACCAATCTCTTACATTAACTCCTTCACCATATACCGGCAACGGTTTATCATTAAGTGCATTTATTATCATTAACGGAATAAGTTTTTCCGGAAAATGATATGGACCGTAATTATTCGAACAACGACTTATGGTTACGGGAAGACCATAAGTTCTGTGATATGCCAACACAAGAAGATCCGCCCCTGCTTTGGAAGAACTGTAAGGACTGCTTGTATGTATGGGCGTTTCCTCAGTAAAAAATAAATCCGGGCGATCCAAAGGAAGATCTCCGTATACTTCATCCGTTGATACCTGATGATAACGTTTAATGCCATATTTTCTGCAGGCATCCATAAGTACCGATGTACCTATAATATTTGTATCAAGAAATATCTGGGGATTTTCAATAGACCTGTCAACATGACTTTCTGCAGCAAAATTAACAACCATATCAGGTTTTTCCTCTTCAAAAAGCTTATTTACTGCTTCCCGGTCTGTAATGCTTTCCTTAACAAATCTAAAATTCGGATTGTCCATAACCGGTTCCAACGTAGATAAATTTCCGGCATATGTAAGACAGTCAAGACATACGATCCTATACTCCGGATACTTATTAAGCATATGAAATACAAAATTACTCCCTATAAATCCGGCACCACCTGTTACAATAATTGTCATGATAATCTCCCTTTCTCCTTTTTATCTTCTTCTATAACCTTTCTCATCCCTTCAACCGCTATCTTAACAGCCAAGGAAGTATCCTCACTCATTTCCTGGTCCAACCCTGCCTGTTCCCGTTCCTGATTCCATATTACGTGAAAACAGGCACCTGCACGACATCCTCTTGCTGCTGCAATTACAAATAACGCAGCAGATTCCATTTCTGAAGCCTTAACTCCGAGTTTTTTCCATGCCTCCCACTTATTTAACAATTCCGAAGCCACGGGCATACTTTCCGGAGAATGTTGACCATAAAATGAGTCTTTACACTGAACTACTCCTATATGCGATTTTTTTCCATAACCATCAGCTGCCTCTTTAAGCTTCATTACTATATTATAATCAGCAACTGCAGGAAATTCTATAGGTGCATACTCCACCGAAGTATGTTCATATCTTATTGCCCCCGATGCAATAACAATATCTCCCGCTTTTACATTAATATCTATTCCTCCGCAGGTACCGCAACGGATAAAAGTATCGGCACCTATATGATGTAATTCTTCAATTGCAATTGCCGTAGAAGGACCGCCAATACCTGTCGAACATACACTGACCTTTTCATCATTCAAATAACCGGTGTATATATTATACTCTCTGTTATACGCTACCTGACCGGAATTCTCTAAATACTCCGCAACTACAGAGCATCTGCCCGGATCACCTACAAGTATAACATATTTACCTACATCACCTTTAACACATTTAATGTGAAATTCCGAATTTAATTCCTGCATAGCTTTACCACCTCCGTCCGGTGAACTTAACTTTTAAACTTCTTCACTTTCTTCATAAGAAACATCTGTATATTCATCATAAATGGATGTATCCCGCATAGAAAATTTTTTAATATTTTTCAAAGTCAAGGCAAATAAGACTATTATAAATATAAGGAATGCAAGGATCAGAAAATCGCTATCACTCATAAGACAATAATCATAAAATCCGTGCAATAAAACAGGAATCCATAAACTTTTTTTCAAGAAGGATTTTAAATTTTTTGATTCACCATAGGCTTCGCACAATTTGGCACAGCCAAAATAATATCCCATATAAATTCCATACACAGCATGCCCGGGAACCGCGGTAACCGCACGGATCAAAGCATTTCCAACACCATTTTCAAAAACATAACAGATATTTTCAATAATTGCAAACCCCATACTGACACAGACAGCATAAACGATCCCATCGAAGGTATAATCAAACTCCTCATTTTTCCAGGTTATCTTTTTCATGGCAAAAAACTTAACACCTTCTTCAACCAATGCCGTACCGATAAATGCATCAAAGAAAATGTACAAACCCTCCGAAATGACTGCTGATTCATAAAAAGAATCAAGTATTACAGATGCTATAATTTCAAATATAAGAGCAGGAAATACGGTAATTGCACCGGCAATCAATAATTTCTTAATTAATGATCGGGATTCCTTCTCGATTTTATCCTGTTTATAAACCTTATAAACAATATATGCTCCGGGAGCTACTGCCAATAACAATAAAAAAGACATGATCTGTTTCCTTTAATTTTACGGATATTTAAAATACGGTATTTACCAATTACTCTTGATAAATACCGTATTTCTGCCGCAGACCGGAATCGAACCGGTACGAAGTTTAACCCTCGCAGGATTTTAAGTCCTGTGCGTCTGCCAGTTCCGCCACTGCGGCTCATATCACAAGGAGATATAACTTACATATATCCTTATAATATTAATGGGGCCTATAGGGCTCGAACCTATGACCCTCTGCTTGTAAGGCAGATGCTCTCCCAGCTGAGCTAAGACCCCATAAACTGATATTCTCTTTTAGGATTATATCACAACCCACATTAAGATTTCAACAAAAATGTGGTACGACCCAGATCGGACTCGAACCGACGACCTCCGCCGTGACAGGGCGGCGCTCTAACCAACTGAGCCACTAGGCCAAAAAGTGGACCTTCAGGGACTTGAACCCCGGACCGACCGGTTATGAGCCGGTTGCTCTAACCAACTGAGCTAAAGGTCCTAAATGAATTCAAACAAATAAATAGTCTGAAATCAATGACTCCGACGGGAATCGAACCCGTGTTACCGCCGTGAAAGGGCGATGTCTTAACCGCTTGACCACGGAGCCAAAATACGTACTAAGCTCGAAAATACCTCGCTAAGTACTATCGCTCATCCCGCTACACTAAACTCGGAAATACCTCGTTAAGTGTCCGTGAAGGCTACGTACTAAGCTCAAAAATACCTCGCTAAGTACTATCGCTCCCCGAGTTGGGCTCGAACCAACAACCCCTCGGTTAACAGCCGAGTGCTCTACCATTGAGCTATCGAGGAATAGGTAATTACATACCTTCAAAACCGAATACTGAAATTCTATGA
>JAILKH010000030.1 GCA_024693925.1 Lachnospiraceae bacterium
AGTTGAAAACGGTACGGTAAAGAATAATTATGTCACAACATCCGATCCGGGCTTTGTTGACCTTGAAAATGGCAATTATACATTGAAAGAGGACGCTGAAGTTTTTACAAAGATCACTGATTTTATGCCCATACCATTTACAAGAATGGGTAATTGTATAGACCGGGCTATGCAGAGAATTATTCCTGCAACTGTCATAGCAATAGATTCCCCATATGCGTTTGTTAATGGTGAATTACAGACTATTGACGGGGATCTTTCGGTAAAGCCTAAAATATATAATGATCGCACATATCTGCCACTCAGATTTTTAGCGGAGGCAAACGGATTTGATGTTGATTATGATGCCGAAACAAAAACAGCGCATCTTAAAAATCAAACAGGCGAAATGTATGTTAATATAGAAAATGGTGAAATATCGGTAAATGGAGAAACAAAGGAACCAATAGAACCAATAATTGTTGCAAACAGGACACTTCTGCCACTTCGTGCAATATCGGAACTCTTGCACAAGCAGATATTCTGGGATGACATTGGTTTTATAAGTATAAGTGATATAGAAAATCTGTTTGATTCGCAAACGGATGATGAGATAATTGATTATTTACATTCACAAATGAGCGTTTATTGATTTCCAAGGAGGTATTCTGTGGATAAAAGGTTATTAAAATTTGTGAGCACATTTCTGATAATTATAGTAGCATTTCAGAGCGGTGTGCTTGCGCTTGAAGATTATCGCAATGCAAATAAAATAGATTATATGGACCGGATATTTCGTTTTGATATGGGGGAATTCCTCGATGGGTATGAAATAGGCGAAAAAACTGATGAGTATGAATGGTATATTTCTATTTTGAGCGATCTTGGCGTATATTCTAAAACCTTTAAAGAAAAAAAGAGTAATTCGCAAGTGACATATACGGAAGTCGATAGTATAGTTACAGGGATTATATTAAAAAGTGAGGATTATGCAAAAACATATAATTCTGAAAATGAGGAAAGAGTTACTATGTATGAAGCGCTATCTAAAATGTGCAGCATGCTTGGATATGAAGAAATAAAAGAACAGATCGGGATAGTAAAAATCGCGTCAGACAACAGACTTTTGTCAGGCATTTCTTATAATCCGAATAAGATGATAACATTTGGTGAATTATCAGTTCTTTTATGGAATACCATCAATGCCCACGGAATTGAGAGGGATTTTTCACTTGGAAGCGTTTCGTATCACGACACTGATTCGCCATTTATGGAATATCATTTGGAAATATCAAAAGTAAAAGGTTTTGTAAATGCTGTAAATGGATTAAATATATATAAAAATCAGGCTCCGAGAGACGGATATTTGGAAATAGACAGAACGGAATACCGTGTTGGTGATTCAGATGCTACAGAATATCTTGGTCATAGCGTTGTTGCAGATACAAGGAAAGATGAAAATGAAAACAATGAAATTGTTCATATAGAATATGATAGTAGTGATGAAACAATTAAAATTGATTTCAATAAAATAAATTCCGTGGGGAGAAAAATTTCATATGATGATGAAAAAGGCTCAACAAAAACAGTAGATATATCAGGCGTTGAGAGCATTATGCATAACGGTGATGCAAATGCGTCGATTTCTGTTCTCAACAATTATGATGAGATGGATGGAACGGTTGTTTTATCCAAGAGCAATGGTAGTTCGCTATATAATATTGCAATTATAAATTCGTATGAATACTTTGTTGTTTATTCTGTTGATGAGTACGACCAAAGAATTTATCTTAAGGATAATGCTGAGTATGAAGGCAATAATTATATAGAGATCCCGGAGAGTGAGTATATCATGTGTACTCTGAACGGTGCGAAAACAAACTATTTGGAATACTCACCGGGCAATGTTATAAGGGTGTTGCAGAACAAGAAAAAAACATATACGGAAATTGTCGGATTTTCAAACACGTTAACAGGAAAAATCACAGCATATAACATAGATACAGATGAAGTAACAATAAATAATAATATATATAAGGTTGCCAAAACCTATTCTAATCGGGCCAATGTCACAAAAATCGAGTTTGGTCTATACGGAGTGTTTTATATTTCTGCCGACAAGTACATTGCCGGATACAAGGGTCTTGGAGAAGCTATGTACGGTTTTCTGAGAAGCGCGAAGACGAATAGAAGGACCGATGAAACATACATAGAAGTATTTACCCAGGATAATGAATGGAAAAAAATCACGCTGAAGAAAAAAATTGAAATAGACGGAAATCCGGACATTGATGCAAAGACGGCTGTTGATTATATTGAAACAAATAATTGTACAGATTCTCTTA
>JAILKH010000074.1 GCA_024693925.1 Lachnospiraceae bacterium
CTTGCGGTAGCGGAGCGGACGCAAGGCTTCCTTTTGACAGTAAGAAGTCAATGAATTAAAATACGGGTAAACAATTCAGTTGATCTATTATTCTTAGAGGTTCTCTAATCTTCTCCAACTGACAGTAAGTTTACTCTATCACCGGGAGAATAATACTTGACAAAGAAAACAATCCCCTTTATTATAGTACTTAAGGAAGTCGGTTTGTTACCGTAAAGCATTTTGCTTAAGCGGGGTATCAACTTCCTTTTTTCTTTGCTCCTCAATGCCTTCCTGTAACCGGCAAGTTCTTTTCCATAAATGTTAAATTCTGCCTGACATTTGCAATCATATCACATTTTCTCCTGCAACTCAATTTCACCCCTCCCCCAAGAACCCCAGTTTTATGGGCTTTCTGCTCTTTTCTTTACCATCATTTTTAGCGGGAAATTCTTTTAGTCGGAAATCCCGGAGAAGTCAAGGCTTAATTATAAGATTTAAATCCAATTGTGGCAAGAATCGTCTTCCCCAAATAACAACCCGAAAGATACAAATGTCAATCAGACTCTTACATTTTGAGCAAATCACACCCACATCCTGCATCCGGTATGTGCTATCTTCAATCTCTCCGTATTCTTTATAAAATACAGTGTCTCAAGGGTTTCGCCCATATAACCGATATAGCGGTCCGCACGTTCACTACCCTTGGGAACTGACAGATCCTCAACCCGTTCAAGTATCGGAAATAGCCATTCACAATAATCCCGCAGGACATCCTTCTTGGCAAGAATCACATTATAGTTATACAGATACCTCTGTCCCAAAACAACCGGCATATACTCCGCGTATTCAGGCTGCAACTCCCTAATAGCCGTTAATAGTGCATTCCAATCCGCTTCCTTTATATATCGCTCATGGTGTGCATTTATGTCAGGATCATATAAGAGCGGATAAGGCAGAACCACATCTACATCATTATCTACGAGCCTCTTCAGATCTTCCTCCGCAAAACCAAACATCCTCCTGTATTGTACCAGCCCGTAGTATTCGCATCTTTCATCATCTACAATATCATTTTTAACTGACGTATTCTCATCCTGCCGGTTGCCACAATACCTTCTTCCGTTTCCGGCCCCACACAGCCTGTTTTTCCATATCCAATACAGACCAGACAATTCTGAATAATTACCATTTTTTGAGGATATATTCTCTCCCTCTGAATCATACAATTCAGCAACCCTTAATTCAGTATTTGCAGCTCCTACCTGAAGGGGTGTTACATAATTTGGAAGATTCACCTCTCCGCTAAGTGTCCGGTCTTTATGCGATTTGGCTGCATACATATAAACATATGCATCATCACGGCCAACCGGAAGCGATTTAAGGGAAAGAAAACGGCCAAGCTTTTTATGATATGTATCCATCAACTCCGCCCATCGGACAGAATCAATCCGTTTATGATTGCTAAAACCATATTTATCGAGTGTATTCTCGATCTCTGCCTGTACATTCTCCGGCGTCGCTATCAGCACTTTGATATCTCTCTTGCCCTCATCCGAAATACCTTCTGCAAAAGAATCAATCTCAAAAACAGGAAGTCCCTCGAGGACAGGCGCGTTGTATCCGCGTTCAGTGACCAGAAAGCACGATACTCTTCTCTCCGGATATAATGTTTTAATTGCCTCATACGTCCCAAGAGCGTACCCTTGAGCACCATAGATCATAAGCTGCATATATTTTGTAATTATTTGTTATTTGTTTTCAGAAATAAATTATGATTATTGCTTTCCGAAAGTTCATAGTATTCAATCTCAAATCCAGCTTCTTTGATTATTTCTGCCATTTCATTGTAATCGTATTGATAAACATGACCACATTCCAATAATTCACCATATCTTGTTTCATCAGTCTCATTATCATCTGGAAGATCTCTCCATGTAGCAAATGTCGGCAAATGTCCCCAGTTAGGAGTTGTAAGTAGCATCCTTCCATCACAGCTCAATGAATCCTTTATCATTCTCATTATTGGAACAGGATTTAAGGCAAAATGTTCAAACACTTCAGTCATTATAATAAGATCATATTTTTCTGTAATAAGATCTTTATCACGTTCTATTCTCCCGAACCTG
>JAILKH010000170.1 GCA_024693925.1 Lachnospiraceae bacterium
CATCCCGATCTTTATCTGATCCTCAGAAACTATATCATAAACCTGCGTCCTGTAATTTTTCTTTTCTCCTGCCTCATTACTGTCCTTGGAATTATCGATAGTTTCAAGTTCCAACTTATCGCCTGCTTTAACATACTTAGATAACATATCTGCTCTCCCTTGTTATAAATTTATTATTAGCTACTGTTGCCATTCCCGACTCTTTATACCTCTGACCATATTTGCGAAGAAACCGGTCATCCCATGCTTTTTAAATGTAACCTCCCCGGCATTGTTTGTAAGTGTATATGCCAGATTTTCAAACGCCCTCGCACTTTTTGCATTGGGATTATCTATAGATATGGGCGTCTGTTGCATTACCGCCCTGACCAGTTGCGGATCCTCGGGAACATATCCGAGATATCTTATCGGTATCTTAAGATATCTGCTGACCACTGCATTTAACTTATTAAACAACTGTTGCCCCTCTTCCGGACTTCTGACCTTGTTGGCGATAACCTTTATAGTCGTCATCTCTCTGCTGTATCTTGCATGCCGGTTAAGCGCTTTTAACAAAGAATAAGAATCCGTTATTGATGTAGGCTCCGGAGTTGTAACCAGCAGCACCTCCCCACTTGCCACAAGAAACTCAATGACCGCATCGGAGATTCCCGCTCCGGTATCGATTATTACAACATCTGCCAACATATCAAGTTCGGCAAGATTCTGTATCAGATAATTTATATAATCTCTGCCAAGATTGGTAAGCCCCGCAATTCCCGACCCACCGGATATAAATCCTATGTCCATGGGCCCTTTGGTGATTATTTCCCGGATATTTTTACCCTGGTATATAAGATCACCCAGATTATGCTTTGGTATCGCCCCAAACATTACCTCTATATTTGCCAGTCCGAAATCGGCATCAAAGATGATAACCCTTTGTCCTAGCCTTCTTAACTGAACCGCCAGATTAATGGAAACATTTGATTTACCGACTCCGCCTTTTCCGCTGGTTACGGTTATAACCCTGGCTGTGGGACGTTGCACCTGAGCGTTCATTTTTATTATATTTCTTAAATGTTCCGCCTGATCCATATTACCTTCCTCCCAACAGCTGTTTTACAGTATTTTGAGGACTGAATTGTTCAATATCATCCGGCACATTTTGACCGCAGGTTATATATGACATCTGTGCACCGGTATGTTTTTTCAGATTAAAAAGATTCCCCAGTGTAGTTGTCTCATCAAGCTTGGTAAAGATAAGCTTATAATTTGTCATTTCGGAATAAGCATCCGCAATACTTAACAGATCTCTGTATTTTGTGGTTGCCGATAAAACAAGATATACCTCTTTTTCAACCAGACCGTCAACACAATGAACAAACTGCTTCATGCTGTTTTTCTGCGCCTCGTTATGATGAGAATGTCCGGCAGTATCCACCAGAATAAAATCATAACCGGAATAATCCTCCAGTGCCTTTTTAACTTCGTCTTCGGTATATATAACCCTGAAGGGAGCATCCATTATATTTGCATAAGTACGAAGCTGTTCAGCCGCGGCGATCCTGTATGTATCGGTGGTTATAAGTGCAACCTTCTTTTTATCTTCAAAATTAAGCTTGGAAGCCAGCTTTGCTATGGTAGTTGTTTTTCCCACCCCTGTAGGACCGATAAAGAAAATCATCTTAGCACCTTCCTTAGCCGGTACTATCGTAGAGGGCTGGCCAAATTGCAGGATCATTTTCTGATAAATATTCGCCAGAAAAATATCTATACCTGCCCCGGGCTTCCGTATCTTCTCAAGTTCATCGATTATCTCATTTGCATATTTCTCATCCACTTCATTATCAATAAGAGTATTATAGATGAGTTTAAAGAAAGATATCTGCTCATCAGAATCGGAGTCAAAATCAATCTCCCCCGAATTTTTAAGCATCTGTTGTTCGATCAGCACATGAAGACTTTCAAGCTTTTCTTCCAGGGATTGGGAATTATCCCTGGCAATATTGCTTTCAAAAGTTACCTCCCTGCTTTTCCTTTCATCCTCAAGCTCAAATCCTGCATTTATCCGATTACTTACGGGTTCGGGTGCAGTCTCCTGCGGACTTTTCCTTTCCTTTAAAACCGCCGGACCGGTCTTTACGGTCTTGTCCGGCTCATCCTCAAGAGCTGCGGTCACTTCCACCAAAGGCTTCCTGAAAAAGGCAAAAAAACCCTTTTTCTTAACACTTTTAACATTCATTATAACCACTGAATTGCCAAGTTCTTTCTTGGCCAAAAGTGTTGCTTCTTCCTCGGTTTTTCCTTGAAACTTCTTTATTATCATTAAGCTGTCACCATCCCAACGGACTGCAATTCGGCATCGTCCACCTCATTATATGAAACCACCACAAGATCCTTAAAAGTCTCTTCCGTCAGTTTCTTGAAATACATTCGCACTATGGGCGAAGTAATGATTATCGGGGTCTTTCCCAGATTTTCAAGCTTCTCTGTTTCCGTCTTCACCGATTTCAAAATAGCTCTTGTTCTTTCGGGATCCAGCGTCAGATACGCTCCCTGTTCACTCTGTTTAACCGAGCTCATTATTTCCTGCTCTATCTTGGGATCCAGCGTTACCACCTGGGTTGCCTCCCCCCCGGGGAAATACTTGGCGCTTATGGCACGTTTAAGACTCTGCCTTGCATATTCAGTAAGGATATCCGTATCTCTTGTAACCACTGCATGATCCGCCAGAGTTTCAAAAATTGTCAGCAGATCCCTTATGGAAATGCCCTCACTAAGCAGATTCTGCAATACCTTCTGTATCTCACCAAGTCCGAGAAGCTTGGGTGTAAGTTCATCAACCAGTGAAGGATTGGTCTCCTTAAGATTATTGACAAGATTCTGTACATCCTGTCTTGTAAGAAGTTCGGCAATATGTTTCCTTATAACCTCCGTAAGATGAGTCGCTATAATAGACGGAGGATCCACCACCGTATAACCGGCGCTTTCAGCTCTTTCTCTCTGGGATTCCGTTATCCACATAGCTTCCAGACCGAAAGAAGGCTCAATAGTAGGAATACCGGAAATCTCTTCTTCAACATACCCCGGATTCATTGCCATATAATGATCAAACAGTATCTCTCCTTCACTTACCTGAATACCTTTTATCTTTATAATATACTGATTCGGATTAAGCTGTATATTATCTCTCAAACGGATAATGGGAACCACGGTACCAAGCTCCAGCGCCACCTGTCGTCTTATCATAACAACACGATCCAGAAGATCTCCGCCCTGATTAACATCCGCTAACGGTATTATACCATAACCAAACTCCAATTCTATAGGGTCCACCTGCAAAAGCGAAACCACATTCTCCGGTTTCCTTATTTCCTCAGCCTCAGCTTCCGTTTCATCAACTGCAGCCTCAACCTTTGCTTCCTCAAGAGTATTGGCCATCATACGTCCGCAAACTATAAAAACTGCTCCGAAGCTTACAAAAAGCAATAAATTAAGCGGTGTGAAAATACCGAGAAAAGTAAGTATACCACCGGTCATATAAAGGGCTCTGGGAAGCCCGAACAACTGTCTTACAATAACATTGCCAAAATCAGCCTCTTTACCGCCCTTGGTAACCAGAATACCGGTTGCAAGCGAGATCGCCAGTGAAGGTATCTGGGAAACAAGACCGTCACCTATGGTAAGAATGGCATATTTTTGAAGCGCTTCCTGAAATGCAAGTCCGCCTCTTGTCATGCCCATGATAATACCTCCGACGATATTAACCGCCGTAATTATAAGACCGGCCGTGGCATCTCCCTTTACATACTTTACGGCACCATCCATGGACCCGAAGAAACTTGATTCCTCCTGGATCTTTTCACGTCTCTTTTTGGCTTCCTCATCGGTTATGGCACCGGTATTAAGATCGGCATCTATAGCCATCTGCTTACCCGGCATAGCATCCAGAGTAAATCTTGCCGTAACCTCGGCAACACGCTCCGAACCTTTATTTATAACCATAAACTGTACGATTATAAGAATAATAAATACAATTGTACCCATTACAAGATCTCCGCCTCCAACGAAGCTTCCGAAGGTCTCCACAACATTACCCGGAGAACCCGTGGAAAGAATAAGTCTTGTGGAGGATACATTAAGGGAAATCCTGAATAAGGTCGTGAACAAAAGCATGGTAGGATAAAAAGACATATCCAGAACTTCTTTTGCAAACATTGAATTAAACAGTATCGTGAAGGCCACAGCCATATTAAGTGCCAGACAAACATCCAGCACCACCGAAGGCAGGGGGATTATAAGAAATACAAAAGCGCAAATAACATATAATGCAACGCCGACATCCGCTTTTCCGATCTTCATATCGCACCTCCCCTCTTATTCGGCACAAGGCTTCGTTTTACCGACAAAGCCCTTATGCCCGTTCATTCTTTTCCCCGTTTTTTCAATCCTATGCCGAAGCAGAAGCTTCCTCACGTTTATTATATATTACGGCAAGAATTTCCGCCACTGTACTGTACAATTCGGGCGGTATCTGCGCACCCATATCAACATTATAATAAAGCATTCTCGCAAGCGGTTTGTTCTCAACAATTTCTATCTGATATTTTTGAGCTTCTTCTTTGATCCTTTTGGCAAGAAAATCCTCACCCTTGGCAATAACAAAAGGCGCCGGAGCCACTTCCGTATCATATCTTATTGCCACAGCAAAATGTGTGGGATTCGTAATTACCACATCCGCCTTGGGAATATCCTGCATCATACGTCTTCGGCTGGCTTCCTGCATCCTCTGGCGTTGTTTTCCCTTTATCTGAGGATCTCCTTCTGCATTTTTCCACTCATCCTTAACCTCCTGTTTGGTCATCTTAAGATCCTCATTAAACTTATGCTTTTGGTAAACATAATCCACTACGCCGATAATAAGATAAACCGCACAGATCTTCAAAGCCATGTTCAGCACTATATTGCCGAAAAGATTTATGGCACTGATAAGCTGCATATCATACAGCAGAAAAAGCTGAGCCGCTTCATCCTTTATCGTTGTATAAGCCATATATCCGATGATGATAAGCTTAAGCAGGGATTTAAGCAGATCTATCAGCTTCTCCACCGAAAAAAGTCTCTTAACACCGTTAACGGGATTTAACTTACTGAACTTCGGCTGCATAGGCTTTGCTGTAGGCTTCCATTTAACCTGAACCAGATCCACAATAAATGCTACCGCAAAAGAAACCGCAAGAAATGGCAGAAGCATCAATAAAATCTTTATGATCATGCGGTTCATAACCCCGGCATATTCCCTGGGTATTATCATACCCTCCGCCGGTTTGACCATTTCCGGTATACGGTCATAACTTTCTTTAAAAACCTCTAAAAAAGAAGTACCCAGTCTACCGATATATATCTTCAAAACCAGAAACATAACAAACAGACTTATGGCTCCCCCCAGCTCTCTGCTCTTTGCAACCTGTCCTTCCTTTCTTGCATCATCCTTCTTCTTATCGGTTGCAGGCTCCGTCTTTTCTCCGCCGGGACCTTCTTTTGCAAAAAACTGAAGATTTAATTCAAACATATTCCCGCTGTTTAAGTTATCTTTCATAAAATCTGTATAATAATACTCTTTTGCCAAATCAGCACCTATTTCTCCGAATTTATCGCATATATGTAACATCAGGTCATACTTCTGATCATATCCGTCATGATAACCTTCATTTCATCAAATATAAAATCAGATGCCGCAGGAAGAACTCCTATGGTTATCATCAGGGTTGAAAGACCGATCAAAAGCTTAATCTGGATACCCACGGAAAACATATTGATCTGCGGAGCACTTTTAACCAGAATACCCAGTACCGCATTTGTCAGCATTATCGTAGCCACCACCGGAAGACATATTCTGAAGGCTATCATTACATAATCATCAAGATATCTGATAATTATCGAAACTATCTTATCACTTTCGAATTTCGCCATACCTATGGGAATGATCTCAAAGGTTTCCACCAATGCCCGTATAAAATAATGATGAAGATTTGTCACCATCATGATCAGCATAATGGAATACTGATACAAAACCCCCGTAAAACCGCTCTGTTCCCTGGTAGTCGGATCAAACAGGGAAACCATGGAAATACCGATCTCCATATCAGCAAGACGCCCCGCAAGATTTATAACCGAATTACAGATATTTGCACCAAATCCGATAACAAGACCTGCAATGGCCTCTTTGAGCACCAGTACGGCATATCCGTAAACCGTATTATATTGCGGTACCACATGAACTTCCATTGTTGAATATACAATATATGCAAGTACAAAACTAAACCCCGCTTTTACCCTTCTCGGAACATTCTGAATGGAAAAAAACGGTGCGGTTACCACAAAACAGCTGATCCTTACAAATATCAGTAAAAAAAACTCCAGATCATCATAGGAAAATGTATAATCTATCATAGGATCACCTTATATACAACGTAAAATCAGACCAAAGATCCACCATGAATTCCGTCATATTATTAAGCATCCAGTGTCCCAATACCATCATGGTCACAAAAATACCGATAAGCTTGGGAACAAAAGTAAGCGTCTGCTCCTGTATAGATGTAACCGTCTGGAAAATACTTACGGCAAGACCTATTATAAGCGATACAAGCAGCATAGGCGCCGAAGTGATTATTATGGTATATAAAGTTGTCCTTGTTATTTCAACAACGGTATCTATAGTCATGCTTTATCCCCTTAATAAAAAGTTTTAACAAGATTACCTATAACAAGATTCCATCCATCCGCAAGAACAAATAGCAATATCTTAAACGGCATGGAAATTGTCGTCGGCGGAAGCATCATCATTCCCATTGACATAAGCGTCGAGGCGACCACCATATCAATAACAATAAAGGGTATATAGATCAAAAATCCTATTATAAATGCAGTCCTGAGCTCACTTATAACAAAAGCGGGAACCAGACACCTTGTCGGTATATCCTCCAGATTTTCCACGGAATCGATACCGTCAATATCCAAAAATAATCTTACATCCTTGGTCTGAGTCTGGCCATACATAAATTCCCTGAGGGGAACTACCGCCGTTTCAAGAAATTCCTCCTGATTTATTTCTCCTGCCTCAAATGGTTTTACAGCCTCTGTATTGATCCTTGCAATAACCGGATTCATAATAAAAAAAGTCAGAAACAAAGACAACCCTATAATCACCTGATTAGGTGGTGCAGACTGGGTTCCCAGTGCGGTTCTGACAAAATGCATAACTATCAGGATACGTGTAAATGACGTCATCATTATGATAACGATAGGTGCCAGTGCGATCAAAGTCAGGGTTATAAGTATTCTTAACGTACCCGACAGATTACCCTCCCCGTCCTGATAAGTCACGGTAAGATTATTTGCCACATTAAGCTCACGCAGATCACTTGCATCCTCCGATGTTCCAGGACTGTTTATAACAGTCCTGTTGCTGTCTCTGTCCGGATTCTCTGTGATCCCGATACTATTTATATTATTTGCCCATGCCCTTTGTGGCATAAACATAACCATAAATACACACAGAAGCAGGCAACCTGTAAATCTTATACGCCTGCTTCTATGTAATAGCCTTTCATTCATTGTTTATCGCCCCGTTTAGTCATCTTGTCTCTGGCAATGTCCAGCATCTTTTTGAAACGGTCCTCCGTTTTTTGATCATTGACCGACATATCCAGTTCTTCCCCGGATAACTCTGATATAAGGCTGATATCATCCTTATTAACAGCAATAACGAAATACTTATTACCTGCTCTGATGATCTGCAAAAACTTATTATTTGTAACCTTCAAAGTCTCAAGTATCTCAAGATTCCTGTTTAAACCTTGAAGTTTCTGATAACTGCCCACAAACCTGGTGGTAAAATAAGTTAATGCAAGAACTATTGCGAAGATGATAAGCACAGTCATAAACTGTGCAAAGCCCTCCACAGTACCCGATATCAGAACCACCGAAATCATTTATCCCACAACCTTCTTAACAGCCTCGATAACACGATCAGCCTGGAAAGGCTTTACAATGAAATCCTTGGCACCGGCCTGAATAGACTCAATAACCATCGCCTGCTGTCCCATAGCAGAACACATGATAACCAATGCGGCGGGATCATTCTCTTTAATTTTCTTAAGAGCCTGAATACCATCCATTTCAGGCATGGTAATATCCATAAGCACAAGATCAGGCTTAAGCTCGTTGTATTTTTCAACCGCACGTGCTCCGTTTTCTGCCTCACCGACAACATTATACCCGTTCTTTGTAAGGATGTCCTTGATCATCATTCTCATGAACGCTGCGTCATCACTGATTAAAATATTCTTTGCCATCTTTTTTCTCTCCTAACCTTTAGTTTATTATTTCAGTTACTCTTACACCAAAGTTCTCTTCAATTACTACCACTTCACCCTTTGCAACCAGCTTACCGTTTACCAGTACATCTACCGGTTCTCCGGCAATCCTGTCAAGCTCTATGATGGTACCCGGAGCAAAATCAAGAATATCACTTATGGACTTCTGAGTCCTTCCAAGTTCCACCGTTACCTCCAGCGGTACATCCTTGATAAGTTCAATATTCTCCTGACTCTGCATCGCATTGACATCTGCCGCAAACGGCTGGAATGATGCGGGCTGGATATTTATATTGGGCATACCCATCTGTTGCTGCATACCCATGCCCATTCCCATTCCGGGCGACATTCCCATACCCATTCCCATTCCTGGCGACATACCCATGCCCATTCCCATTCCGGGCGACATTCCCATTCCGGGGCTTGCTCCCATTCCCATGGACATATCGGGCATTCCCATACCTTGAGACATTCCCATATCCATTGAAGGTGCGGACATCGCAGGAGATGGTGTCGGCATAGGTGCCGGTGCGGGTTCCGGTGCCGGTGGTGGCGCCGGTTCCTGATTTTCCATAAAATAGCTATACAGATCCTTTGCAAAATCAATAGGATATAACTGCATTATCTTGCTATCTATCAAATCACCTATCTGCATTCTGAAGGTGATTTTAACAAAAGTATCTTGTAGAAAAGAGGATACATCATCGGTAGGATCTACGGATCCCAATTCCACAAGCGAAGCCTCGGGAGGACTAATATCTATCATCTTACCAAGCATGGAGGATAATGATGTTGCACTTGACCCCATCATCTGATTCATAGCCTCCGAAATAGCACTCAAATGAAGCTCTCCCAGCTCTCCTTCAATATTGGTACCGTCTCCTCCCATCATAAGATCCGTGATGATCTTAACGTCATCCTCTTTAAGAACGAGAATATTGGTACCTTCAAGTCCCACCGTATATTTGATCTTAATAAATACACAGGGACGTTCGTAATCTTCAATTATCTGATTCCAGGTTGCAAGTGTTACAACCGGCGTTGTAATATTAACCTTGCGATTTACCAGCGAATAAAGGGTTGTTGCAGATGTACCCATACTGATATTCGCAACTTCACCCACAGCATCCTTCTCCGCTTCGGTAAGAAGACTTTCATCAGGCGTAGCAGATGCCGCGCCCGCCGGTTCGGGTTCTGCAGGTGTATCTGATGCTGCCGTATCACCACCGCCATCCATCATGCCACTCAGCAGGGCATTTATCTCGTCCTGCGACAGCATTCCATCCATTCCGCTACTCCTCCTCTCTGATAACTTGTGTTACTCTGACTGCATAAGACTCCTTAGCAGTCCCGGGCAATGCCCTGAATTTCTTAAGATTGCCAACATATATCTCCATCTCATTGTCAATCTTGGCCCCTAACTTAATTATATCACCACATTGCAAATTAACAAAGTCAGTAACCGTAATAGTGCTCTTCCCCAGTACTGCTTTGATCGGCATATTGACCTTTCTGATCGCAGCCTCTATGTAATCTTTATAGTCTTCATCATCATTCTCTTTCATGGAGGCAAACCAATACTTGGTATTCAGCTTGTCCATGACCGATTCCAGTGTAAAATACGGAAGGCAGATATTCATAAGGCCTTCTATATCACCTATCTTAATATTCAAAGTGACAATCGCTATCATTTCGCTTGGAGCGATTATCTGTGCGAACTGCGGATTCGTTTCAACTCTTTCCAGTACGGGAGTGATATCCACAACATTTTTCCACGGTTCCCTTAAAAGAGAAACGCACACCGCCATCATCTTATCAACGATCGTTCTCTCAATTTCCGAAAAATCACGGCTCTTTTCAAGAGGATTCCCCGGCCCTCCCAACATTCTGTCAACCATTGTAAAGCCCAGATTTGCTGCAAGTTCCACCATTACATTGCCACTAAGCGGAGAGAAACTCACTATCCCCAGCAAAACCGGATTCGCCAGTGCCGTTGAAAACTCCGAAAAAGTACAAGCCTCCGAGTTAACAACCGTAACCTGAATATTTTTTCTCAGATATACGGGAAGATTTGTACTTAATAATCGTCCGTAATGCTCAAATATTATTTCCAAAGTCCTTAAGTGCTCCTTGGAGAACTTGGCCGGACGTCTGAAATCGTAATTTTTGGTGGTCCTCTCGTCTGCGGAGCTTATTTCATCAGCATCCAGTTCGCCCGAGCTTAACGCCTGAAGCAGACTGTCTATCTCATTTTGTGAGAGTACCTCACCCATTAAGCTCACCTCACTCTTTAATAATCAGCTCCCTGCTTACTGGAACTTAATATCTCTGAAATACACTTCATAAATAAATGTGGAATCAAACATCGTCTGAATATTGGCCAGGATCTCATCAGCTATAAGCTTTTGATTGGGTTCCGCCTCTTCCTTGGTATATTTACCGAAGGTATCATTTATAACACTCTTTATTTTGCTTTCATTTGTTGCAACCAAAGGCTGCAGCTCTGCATATCTTTCATCCGTTTTATTGAGAGACATTGATACGGAAACTATAGCATAATGTTCAGCACCGTCTTCTCCCTTTTTAAGGGTAATGACCATCTCATCCTGAATATTATATGTATCCGTATCCAGGATGGAAATATCCTGGGCTCCGGAATTATCCAATGGTTCTTTGATCTCCATGTTAAGTATACCGGCTATCTGGTCCACCAAAGCAACCGTTTTCTTATTGGCGTTAATGGTTGAAAACAACATAACCCCCGTCAGGGCCAGATTAACAACAAGTAAAGCAAGAATAATTACCGACAATAGATTTTTCTTCATTATTATCACCTTTTCTTAAGTATTAATATGTACTCAACGTATGATATATCTTAATTTCGACCCTTCTGTTCTTTGCTCTGCCGACCTCTGTCGAATTATCCGCTATGGGAACGTATTCTCCACGGCCCGAATGCTTGACCATGGAAGGATCAAGCCCCGCATTGTCAATAAGATACTTAAATACCGACAAGGCTCTGGCACTTGATAACTCATCGTTATCGGCGAAAATACTGTTATGGATCGGAACATTATCCGTATGTCCTTCTATCTCAATAATACTTTTCCCGTATTTCCTTAATATCACTCCGATCTTATCAAGTATCGGAAGCGAATCCGTCTTTATCTGCGCACTTCCCGAATCAAAAAGCAAAGCGCCGTTAAGTGTTAACGAAACATATTGGGAGGTAAAGTCAATATCCACCATGCCTTCCATATTCTGTTCCTTGATCGCTTCTTCTATGAGTTCGCTTAAGGTTTCGGATTCCTTGAGCTGCTCCTCCTTAACCTCTTCGATCTTATCCTTTTCGGTAGTGGTACTCTCAGCTGACTTACCCATAGTTGTCATGTATTCATCAAGCTCATTCAGCTGGCTTACCCCGTTTGATATAAGAAGTCCGTCTCCTATAGCCTGGGCACCACCTGAAAAAACGCTGAAGCTTTGAGTAAAAGAAGCCGCGATCAATTCAAATTTCTGTTTATCTATATCCGACATCGCAAACAACATAACAAAGAAACACAAAAGCAGATTCATCAGGTCTGCAAAGGTCGATTGCCACGCAGGCGCGCCTTTCGGTGGTTCTTCAGCCTTACGTTTGGCCATTACTCTTCCCCTCCTTCATCTCCGCCGCCAAGATTACCTCTTGAATCCGGTGACAGGAACGACTTAAGCTTTTCTTCTATTACACGAGGGTTTTCTCCGGCCTGTATAGATAAAAGACCTTCAACCATGATCTCCTTAACATGCATTTCTCCGTCATTTATAGCTTTAAGTTTATATGCGACCGGCGTACACAGCCAGTTTGCAAGAACGGAACCGTAAAAAGTTGTCAGCAAGGCAACCGCCATGTTGGGCCCCAGTGTACTTACATCATCCATATGATAAAGCATCATAACCAATCCTACCAGTGTACCGATCATACCCCAGGCAGGACCCATACCTCCCAGGTTTTCCCAAAAAGCTATATTTCCTCTGTGTCGTCCGTCAATACTTACAAGTTCTGTTTCCATTATGCCTCGTACAAGCTCCGGATCGGTACCGTCAACTATAAGCATTATACCCTTTTGCATAAATGCATCATCCAGCTCACCCGCAGCTTCTTCCAGCGAAAGCAGACCTTCCTTTCTGGCAACATTGGAAAGATCTATTATCTTCTTGATCACAGCGCCGGAATCAAGGCTTGGAATCTTAAATGCTATTTTTATACTTTTTAACCCATTCAAAAAGTCAGCAATGCTATAGCCCGAAAACATAGAGGCTAAAGCTCCGCCGAAAGTGATCATAGCACTGGGAGCATCCAGGAAATACACGATTCCGGCAAATCCGTCAGCACCAAGTCCTATCGATATGATAATAAATGCAAAACCGGCAACGAGACCGATTATTGTAGCAATATCCAATACTCCCACCTACCTA
>JAILKH010000175.1 GCA_024693925.1 Lachnospiraceae bacterium
GAGAGGATCTGTGATTCCTCTTTTTATTGAGCAGATAAAGGAGGGGAAACCCTTAACTGTTACAGAACCTAAGATGACAAGATTTATCATGAGTCTTGAAGAAGCTGTGGAGCTGGTGATTTTTGCTTTTAAAAATGCGGAATCGGGCGATATTATGGTTCAGAAGGCTCCGGCCTGTACAATAGAGGTTTTGGCAAGGGCGGTAAGGGAATTGTTTAATGCCGACAATGAGATAAAGGTTATTGGGATCAGACACGGAGAAAAGATGTATGAAACTCTTCTTACCAACGAAGAATGCGCCCGGGCGATCGATATGGGAGATTTCTTCCGGGTTCCTGCGGATCAGAGAGATCTGAATTATGATAAGTATTTTGTGGAAGGTAATCAGGAAAGAACAAAGCTTACCGAGTTTAATTCCAATAATACCCGTATATTGGACGTTGAGCAGGTTAAAGAAAAACTGCTGTCTTTGGAATATATAAGAGATGAACTTGAAACATGGAATAAGTCCGAATAAAAGGACATATGTGGTGAAGGAAATATGAAGATTTTAGTGACCGGAGCTAAGGGATTCGTGGGTAAGAATCTTGTGGCGGAGCTTAAGAACAGAGGCTTCGACGATATATATGAATATGATAAGGATACCGATGAGAAGCTGCTTGACAGCTATACTGCGGATTGTGATTTTGTTTTTCATCTGGCCGGAGTAAACCGTCCGAAGGATGAATCGGAGTTTATGACCGGTAATTTCGGATTTACGGGTATTTTGCTGGAGAAATTAAAGGGAAAAAACAATAAGGCACCGATTCTTATTACTTCTTCGATCCAGGCTGAGCTTGATAATCCTTACGGAAAGAGTAAAAAGGCCGGTGAGGAGCTGATGTTTTCTTATTCCCGGGAGACCGGGGCAAAAGTCTATGTTTACCGGCTTCCCAATGTTTTCGGAAAGTGGTGCAGACCGAATTATAACAGTGCGGTAGCAACCTTTTGCAATAATATCGCGGCAGGACTTCCTATAAAGGTAAATGATGCATCGGTTGTAATGAAGCTGGTGTATATAGATGATGTTGTCAGGGAATTTATTCTTGCTATGGAGGGCAGGGCAAACCGGATCGACGGTTATTGTTATGTTCCTACCGTGCATACCACCACACTGGGAAGGATAGTCGATATTATCCAATCCTTTAAGGATGGCAGAAAAGAACTTAAGGTGCCAAGGCTGGATGATGAATTGGAGAAAAAGCTTTACAGTACATATTTAAGTTACCTTCCGAAGGATGAATTTTCTTATCCTCTGAATATGCATGTGGATGAGAGAGGTTCTTTTACGGAGTTTATAAGAACTCCGGACAGAGGACAGGTATCCATAAATATAAGCAGGCCCGGGATCACTAAAGGTAATCATTGGCATCATTCAAAGAATGAAAAGTTTCTTGTGGTAAAAGGAAAGGGCTGTATCAGTTTTCGCAAATACGGTACCGATGAGATAATAGATTATCATGTAAATGGCAGTGAGCTTACCGTTGTTGATATCCCCACAGGCTATACTCATTGCATAACAAATGAGGGCGATGAGGATATGGTAACGGTAATGTGGGCGAATGAGGCCTTTGATCCGGACAGACCGGATACTTATTTTATGAAAGTAAGGGAAAATGATGAATAGATTAAAATTAATGACGATAGTTGGAACACGACCCGAGATTATAAGACTGTCATCCGTTATAAAATGTGCGGATAAGTATTTTGATCATATTCTGGTCCATACCGGTCAGAATTATGATTATACTCTTAATCAGATATTTTTCGAAGATCTTAAGCTAAGGGAACCGGATCATTATCTTGAATCCGTGGGTTCCGATCTCGGGCAGACAATGGGAAATATAATTGCAGGTTCTTATGCGCTTATGAGTAAGGAAAAACCAGATGCTCTTTTGATTTTGGGAGATACAAATTCGGCCTTATCCGCAATAAGCGCAAAGCGTTTAAAAATACCGATTTTTCATATGGAGGCAGGTAACCGCTGCTGGGACTGGAATGTTTCGGAAATGATCAATCGGAAAATAGTGGACCATATATCGGACATTAACCTTCCGTACACGGAACATTCCAGAAGGTATCTCCTGTCGGAAGGTATTGACGGTAAAACAATGTTTGTTACCGGTTCACCCATGAGTGAAGTGCTCAGGGATCATATGGAGGATATTTTAAAAAGCGATGTTTTAAAGAGACTGGATCTTGAAAAACGTAAATATATCCTTGTATCCGCACACCGGGAGGAAAACATTGACCTTGAGGATAATTTTATGGATCTTATGAGTTCCATAAATAATATAGCTGAGAAATATCAGATGCCGGTCATTTATTCGACTCATCCAAGATCCCGGAAATATATAGAGATGAGGAATTTCAGGTTCCATCCTTTGGTTACCAATATGAAGCCCTTTGGCTTTCTGGATTATAATATGCTGCAAATGAATGCATATTGTGTTTTATCGGACAGCGGTACACTTTCGGAAGAATCGGCAATGCTTGATTTTCCAGGGGTGCTTATAAGGACATCAACGGAAAGGCCGGAGGTCCTTGATAAGGGAACCATAGTGATCGGAGGAATTAAAGGATGCAGCGTTGAGCAGGCAACAGAGCTTGCGGTTGCCATGTATGAGAATAAAGAGGAAACGGTAAAACCCTTGGATTATGCGGATACAAATGTGTCGGTCAAGGTTGTTAAAATAATACAGAGTTATACGGATATAGTTAATAAAACAGTATGGCTTAAATGATCTGCGGAATAATTATATGAGAATAGTAGTTGATGATATAGCGGCAAGTAAGACCGGAGCTTTATCTATTTTAAAGGATTTTTA
>JAILKH010000181.1 GCA_024693925.1 Lachnospiraceae bacterium
TAAGAAAGATGAAAAGTTACAATTATGCATATATGTGATTTTTAAGGGCCTATCAGATAACTTTTTCAAATATCATTCTTCTTCAATTTATTTATAAATATCTTCGTACATGATAAAACCTCCATAATAATAGTGTTTACAGTAACAACTACCATGATGGAGGCGGATAAATTAGTGGAAGTGTCTTGAAACGAAGTGGCGTAAATGTTATTCTTTTCAAGGCAGTAGGAATGTATTTTTTTTAGTTTTGCAGCTTAAACAATACTCCATTAGTAGTTCACTATCTACTGCTTTTTAAACAAGGTAAAATGCTACACACAGCTTTGACAGGCCATCGCGCAGCGACTTAATTCAATTATGGTTTATCGGAGGAACAATAGTTTTAGCAGTTTTACGTATGAGGATATAAATATGAAAAAAAGGTTACGAGTTATTTTTGCATTAGTGATTATTATACTTATATTCTTTAATATATGCGATACGGCTTTTGCATGCACCCTGGTTTATTTTGGAGGTGCATATACAGATGATGGAGCCAATCTCTTTTTACGCGTAGAAGATGGTGACACAAATGATGAGAATAAGCTTTATATTGTTTCTCCTGCAGGACAACATAAAGCCGGAGAAGAATACCTTGGCTGTTATGGTTTTAAATGGAACTTTACTCATGACAGCTACAGATATATCTCCAGAAGGGATGATAATGTGATAGAACCATGTCCTAATTGCGGCAGCACTCATTCGCATCAGCCATATGAACAAGCCGGCACTAACGAGTATGGTCTCACAGTGTCTTTCACAGAATCCGTAGATGCAAACAGCAAAATAAGCAAGATAGATCCTTATATCGTTGATGGGGTCAGCGAAGCTGATTTAACTACTATATTGCTATCCGAGTGTTCTAATGCATCAGAGTCTCTGAAATTACTTAAGCGTCTTGTTGAAACGGAAGGAATTAATACAGAAGGATTTGCGATAGTACTTTGTGATCAAAATGAACAATGGTACGTTGAAGCACTTGCTTCTCATTATTTTCTGGCATTTCAGCTTTCCGAAAATCTTGCATTTGTTAATGTAAATGTTTCTATTATAGGTCTTATCGATCTGGATGATGAAAATATTATCTGTACGGACGGACTGATCGAGCTCGCAAAAAAGGCCGGGACTTTTATAGGTGATGAGGATGAAAATATTATAGATTACAGGCGCTCCATCAGCGATTACAGAGTTGACCTATTTAATGACGATTGGAAATGGAATGTTTTTACCCGTAATGCAGCCTCTTTGAACAAATTGTTAAATACGAATGAATTTAATGCGGATAATGTTATCGAAGATAATGATTATGTAATTACAAATATTTCGGAAGATGGCAACATAGTTCCCTTTTATAATAAACTTAAGCTGAAAGATACTATAACTCTGGATTATGTAATTGAGTTCCTCAGGATTTATCCGATTGGTTCTCCCCAAAATATAGAAACCCACATTTACCGCTTTTATCCCGATGAGGCGCCGGATTTTGGAACAGTGGAATACAGTAGTTTTTCGAGTAATCAGTGCAATGTTTTTATACCGGGATATCCGATACTGATAACTGATACCTGGGATGGCTGCAAAGTCGGACTTCCTCCGACTTTATATGAGGCGAAAGATCTGGATAAGTGGGGACATTTCGGAGAAGCAAGCGGAGTAAAAGTAGAGCCTTTAAAAAAGGATATTCTCGATACAAACGAGTACTATATAATGCTCGAAGATAATGCTGCGGATACTGAGTTTATTGATAATGCAGGTCTTTATCATATTTTCCCGGAAGGGTGGGATAAATCTTACTCTTACGCATTAAATGCATTCAACAATTATCTTTATTATCAGGCTTCGGATGAGGAAAGAAAACTGGCTACCGGATATTATAATGATATGCAGCAGGATTTTAATACAAGATTTGAAGAATTGTCTGCTGAGCTTAAGGAAGAAACCGATCATTCAAAACGCCAGGAAATGATGACCGGAGAACATACCTCCATGTACAGGGAAAGTCAGGAAACCGCGCTGGCTCTTTTCAGGCATTTTAAATATGGAGAGGAACTTCCGGACAGCTCCGGTAATTACGGTTTTGATCTTAAGTATGCAGTTATCGTATTATGTGGAGCAATAGTTTTATCCGGTATCATTTATTTTTATATCAAAAGAGATAACAGGAGTTGATCTTATAAATAAATCTTGTTGTCGAGCACGAGACGGCGCACGAGGTCCGGGGGACCTCGGTATGCGCGGACCGAAGAGTCCGCCAGGACTCTGAGACCTCGAACCCATTTGAGCACGGCAGTGCTCAAACATCACAAGAAAAAGGGTATCCTTCCGGATACCCTTTCTTGTGATACTCGAGTGCGAGACGTGACTCGAACAATGGTTTAAATTTGTTCAAACCCCGAAACACTGATAAATAGGAGGTTTGAGCGAGTCAATTCTTCATTGATTTTTTTGGTGAACGCAAGGTGAACGCAATAAAATATTATTTTCAAACAATTATCATATTGGCTTTTAATGAATGTTGAATTTTCAAATCCTCTTGCTTAATTCCCATCATATACACATTCACCTATCATCCCGGTATTCCCACCCTT
>JAILKH010000200.1 GCA_024693925.1 Lachnospiraceae bacterium
TATCAGAAAATACAATGACAAAGACCTTTATTATCGCTTAGCAATTATGTCAGTTGAAAATAAAGAAGATATTGAAGATACTGTCTGGATAAAAGCTGTCAAAATAATAGATGAAGAGGCTGAAAAATTATGCTAAATAAAAATAATATTTCTATCAAAGAAGCAATTGAAATATTAGAAAATGGATATTATGGAGCATATCTTTATCTGAAAAAAAGGAATTATCTTCACGATAATGAAAATAAATTTTATTGCGATATGTTTGAATTAAAGGATTGGTATGACGAAGCTCTGAAAGTTGCTTGCGATTGTATGAAAGAATGTTTATTAATGGAAAATGATTGGAAATAGGGGAAAGTTATGATTGGTAGTTTATATGACAAATTTGTTGATTACTCAATGGGTGGCTCTGTTTGGATTATATCTGATACTCATTTTGATGATAAAGATTGTTTATATATGGATGAAAATTGGCCAACGCCGGAAAAATATATCAAAACACTTTACTCATTTGTTCACAATAAGTATGATACTTTATTACATCTTGGTGATGTTGGTAATCCTAAATATTTGGAATCTATACCTGCAAGGAAAATTTTAATACTAGGTAATCATGACAAAGGGAAAAATTATTATAAAGAATGGTTTGATGAAGTTTATGATGGCCCGATTTTTATAGGAAAGAAGATTCTTTTATCTCATGAACCAATATATGGTTTGCCATTTTGTATCAATATTCATGGGCATAATCATAATTCTCCTGAAACAGATATTTTTCATAAAAATTGTGCCGCAAATATTATGAATTATAAACCAATGAATTTAGGGAAAGAAATAAAAAAAGGATTACTTGCAAAAGCAGTTTATGATTATGGATTAAACTATACTGTAATTGATGATAAATTTTACACACATAGACCGTAATATGATTTTATACTAAAAAATAGGTTGACAGCCATCTCGATATGTGATAATATAGAAGGCGTACAAACCGAGCGATTTACCGGGGTATAAATGTTGGGTATAAAGGTTGAGTAAAGGAGATGTGATATGGCAAAACCTGGGAAGAAGAAAAAGAGTTGTGAAAAGTATAAGCAGGAAAATCATCTTGAGAAGAATAAGGAGAAGAAGCAGTTGAAGAATGAAATGAGAATCGAAAAATTCCGTAAGCGCCGGGAGAGAAAGGAAAATGGAGAGATAGTAAAAGAAGAGAAGGCGTTTCCTTTTAATGAGTCAAATGTAAATAGTAATAAAGCCCGGCATACTGAATTTTCAAGATTAAGATCTATTTTTGCCAAAGTCCATGCTGAGGTTATGAAGCAGAAGATGGAAATGGCTAGGTTAGAATATGAGATTCTTAAGAATGAGAATTATAACGATTATCTAGACTCCTGATGTTCCTCAACCTCACCCTATGAAGGGAGAGAGGTTTGGATAATATATTATGCAGTTTATGTAATAATGAGATTGATATGGAAAAATCATTGTGGGATGAAAGTGGATATGGCTATAGTACCAAGTTATTGAAATGTCCTCAATGTGGGATAATATATATATTAAAATATATAGAAGATGAAAATATAAATTTAAACTATGATTTGAAATATTACGAATATGTTAAGGATGTGATGAATTGACATTTGAAGTGAAGAAGGCAGTACGAGAAAAGATATATGTCAAGGTTGCTCTAATGGCTCCTTCGGGCGGCGGCAAGACATATGGGGCATTAAGATTAAGCAAGGGAATGGCTGAGGAGATTCAGAAAGAGACAGGCAAAGCCCCGAAAATTTTAATGGCGAACACTGAGGCTAAACGTGGTTATTATTACGCCAACGAATTTAACTATGATATTGTTGATATCACTCCTCCTCATGAGCCTGAGAAATATGTAGAACTAATTGATTTTGCAGTTAAGAGTGGTTATGACATTCTCATTATAGATAGTTCTTCTCATGAATGGGAAGGCAAGGGAGGCTGTCTGGAGCTTCATCAGAGGGCAGGAGGACAGTATCAGCATTGGTCAAAGATTACTCCCCGGCACAACAAATTTATCAATGCGATTGCCGATAGTCCTATCCATATTATTGCTACCATGCGTGGCAAAGACCAGTATGA
>JAILKH010000006.1 GCA_024693925.1 Lachnospiraceae bacterium
CAGGGGAAAGATATATATACAGCATTGTTTGCTGTGGATTCCATTAAGACTCTCGGACAGTATTATGATGTATTTAAGGAGCTGAATGATAAACGACCTGAGCAGGACAGATATAAGATAGCAGCCATATTCAGTTATGGAACCAATGAGGATATGGATGGGAAGGGTGATGAACATTCAGCAGAGCTGCTGGATCGAATAATGGGTGACTATAATGCCATGTTTGGCACATACTTCAGTCTCGATGGGTTTGATTCATATCGTAAGGATATTTCCAAGAGGCTTAAGCAGAAAAATCTTCCCCAGGTTGATATACTTCTCGTTGTTAATATGATGCTTACAGGATTTGATGCCAAGCCTTTGAACACGTTATATCTTGATAAAAATCTTATATATGCTGTCCCTCATCGTATTTTATAATGGTTAACATGTAACGACTTATAAAATAGGAATTAGGACAAGCAAGTTCAGAATCAACATGGTTGAAATATCCATGATAAATAACTAAGTTACATAACATAAATATTTATGACTCATATATGATCACACTCACATCAGTGAGTGTGTTTGGTCTTGGCATAACTAACATGGATTTGTGTAAGAATAATACAAATGACTACTCCTCTGCCTGAGCAAACAAATCTCCTACCGGAACTTTAAGTAATTCACTCAACTTTTCAAGGGTGTCAAATCTTATGGAAGCTGTTTCATTTTCCACCATCTTTTTGAAGCTGACATAGTGCATTCCCATATTTTTGCAGAGCCAGTATTTCGTCTTATTCTGTTCTTCAAGTATTTCTAAAATCCGTAATTTTACCATTTGTTAAAACCTCACAACGATTATACTTAAATATCTTGCTAGAGATAACGTATTGCACAATAACGTATCTTGAAATACCTTATACGAAGTGGTAGTATAAGTTATATAGGGTTACACATGTGACGGACGACCTTTAAAATGATATTCCAAAATTTTTGATAGATGAGAAGGAGGTTTACTATGGCAAAATCAGCGTTGACATTTGCAGGATTGGATGCTATGTCTCAAAGAATTATTAAGTATAAAGAAATGGAAGGAAAAGATGTCGAGGTAATAAAAGTTTCAATGGATGATGTTCTTGATTGGACAAAAAGAGTCATTAATCATATTGGGAATAATCCTGAGGAAATCGCCAGGATAAGAAAGACTATAACACGTAATATTATAAGGACAGGTAGCGTATATAGGACTCCTGATAATAAATATGTGTTGTATACGTCATATTCATTACGATTGATGTCGCATACTCTTACTAACATAATATGGATATTAGATAAAGATGAAGGTAAGTTATATCAATATAGAGGTATTAGTGCAGGAGGATACATAAAATCGGCAAAGCAGGCTATAACAGATGCAGGAAGAGGATTAAGAATTGAAACTAAAGAACAGAAACGAACTCCTTCTGAAACAACGTCAGAAAAAAAACCGTCTCCTGAAGCACCAATGTTTTGCAGCAAATGTGGAAATAAACTAGCCAAAGATGCAAGCTTCTGTAGCAATTGTGGAAGCAAGATATCGTAGTAACATTGTTGTAGAGGAGGATAGATATGTTCTGTGCGAAATGTGGTAACGAATTAGACAAAGATGCTTTGTTTTGCCCTCGATGTGGAAATAAGGTTAATCTGGATACGGGTGCTGTTGTTACCGGTAATGGTGAAGGTTTAAAATCTGTTATGAAAGATGAGGAGGATAAGAAACTCATCCATGATCTTAACAGTGTTGAGCAGGTTTATGAAAAAACGCATGATGACAACAGTCAGGACACTCAAAGAAATGATTCAGATAAAAGCAGTACTATCAATTCTGCTTCCGATCAACAGGACAACCCGGTAAAGCATAAAGGCATATTTAATAAGATATGGAATAATGAGTCTTTTACGAATTTCGCAATTAAGTATGATCAGATATTAGATTGGGGAAGAATACCTTTGGGTATTCTTGTCTCGATCAAGCTTTTTAGAGAGGGAGGATTTTGGGGAGTTCTATTTGGAATAGGGTTCGTCTGCTACGCACTTGCAAGTGTAATAAACATCATTCAACGGTTTAAGAAGAGAAAGGACTATTTTTCAAAGAATCGTATTTGCCCAGAATGTGGAGCAGAATCTTCTTCTGGAGGATTTTGTAGCAACTGTGGATCAAAAATGCCTCAGCTTAGTGCAAGAGAGTTGGAGGATCAGGCGGAACTAACACCTGAAAATATCAAGGCAAAGAAAAAAAGATTATTATGGACTCCGGTTGTTGTTTTCATAGCGGTGATTCTTCTTATGAGTGGTGTCTTCGGATTAGGTACAGATCCTCACGTGTTGGCTGTAAAGAATGGATCTCCATCATCATATCCTGATAAGACATATGGGAAAGCATTTGATAATTTTTTTAAGTCCCCTAAGTGGAGATACTTTCGGGGAACACAAGAAGGAACGGATGAGGATGGGGATGGAAAACCTGATACTGAAGAACAGAATGTAGATGTCGTTGAGTTTACCGGTTATTGCAGATACTCAGATATTGAAGTAAAAGCTCTGCTTCAATTCACATTGAATGATGATGACACTTTTAGCGCAACATTCTTATCGTTTAATGACGTACCTCAGAATATGTTTACAATGGCAGCATTGCTATCAGCAGTATTTGAGGATGATACAAGCGATTCCGGGAGTACGGATAAAGATTTACCTGATAACAATTTGAAGGCTGATGAGGAGTTAACAGCCTCAGAATCAGGAGAGGATGCTATTGTTTTTGAACAAAATGACGTAGATATAGCAGTAAATGATAAGCTATCTGGAGAAGATGTAGGCTCAAGCAGTACAAAGAGTTCAAAAAAAGACACAAATGAAGAATTGACTGCAAGGGTGTGTGGTACTTATATCGGGAAAGCAGAGGATGGGGCTCCGATATATGCAAAAATAAGAGAAATACCAGGGATTGGCTACTATACATTAACTTTATATAGAATGGACCCAAATGATGAACGCACTATATCCTATTCAGAACGGGGGCTTAGGCTATCTGGTATAATGGACAGATGCCTGGCATCTAATGGAAATGGTGCGATTTTTAATTTGAAGTTTTCTGGAAATAGTGGATTTGACATTGTTGATTCTTCGTCAGGGAATCTTTTGGGTCATTACAGACGTGGTGACATAGGTTTCGATATAGATGAATTGGAAGCATCTATTTCTCGTTCTGATGATAATGCTGAAGTATATAACAATAATGATTCAATCGATGACTATACTGAGTATCTTGACTGGTGTGGTGATTATGATGGTGGCTGGTTAGATACATACTTGGGATTTGGATTATATACGGATGGTACCCAGAATCCCGAATGTGGTTATATAGAACTGTTTTTCAGAGGGAATGAGTTTAGAGGAAATCTGTATTATCAGGGGGGGAATGAATTCTATTCTGAAATAGAGTATGGATCTGGAATTGAAGGGAATTACTTATATCTTAGATACTCAGATGGGAAATATCTTATTGATATCTATACGGTTGAAGGTGATTATGATTGCACTTATACCATGTTAATGCCTTATGATAGATGAGCATATAACAATGTTGGGTAGTTTGTCTCGTGGAATTAGGCTGTTACAGTTTTTATCATACTGGAGGAGTAATTGAAATGTTTTGTAAATACTGTGGTAAGGAAATAGCGGATGAATCCACATTTTGCAAATTTTGTGGAAAGATGCTATCTGATACAAATGATATTGCTAAGGAAGCTGTCGATACAGGGAATAGAATAAAAAAAGGGACAGATTCTGTTATACAGAAAACAGATAATAAAAAACAGAACAAGAAACTGATTTTAGGCATTGCAGGAGTGGCATTTGCTGTAATGGTCTTTGCTATTATTATTTCTTCAAATAACAAAGGAAACTCTAATAATATAGAGAATCAGAACTCTGGTAGTAATATAGAGAATACTGGAGAAACGAGTAAATCAACTTCTGAAGTTATAAACGTTACAAATGCTTTAGATGGTATTAGCCCTGACTATAAGCAGTATTCATTTCAGATGGATCCCCAGGAGATATTGGATCAGTATTACAAAAAGGGATATGATCATGTTTATCTGAAAGAACATGAGATAAACGTTCCTGATGGCAAAAAAATGGGTGATGGAGGAACAACTGATAAGGTTACGATAATTGTTAGTTATACAGATCCTAACGGATTGTATAGCTTTGAAGAGGAACATCTGGTGGGTTATTATTGGTGGGGAACGGGCACAGGCTGGGTTGATTCTGCCAAGTATATTATACCTGAGGGGACAAATTATAATCTGGAAGGGTTTAATGGTACTGTTTGGAAGCTCTATTCCTATCCTTCAGATGATAGTATGGTACAGGCTGCCAAGTGGATTTTGGAAAAGGAAATGCTGGAAAAGTCCTTGGAAGGTGAGAATGTTGTTTTCCACGAGGCAATTATATATTTTAAATTAAAAAACATGGGTCAATATAGAAGATGGAGTATTGATAGTAAACAGATTATTCCGGCGGATAAGAGCAGCACATTGAGTACTGACATAATGGATGTTACCATTGTGATGGACGGTCAAGAATACAATCTGTCGTTACCGGTTAAAGATTTATTTATGGAAAAAAGCGCACAATTGTGGTATGGCACTACGCAAACGTATAAAGATGTTTTATCGTTTAGGCTTGAAAACAATTTTGATTTTGCTATAAGTGATTATGAACGTAATGAGTTCCCGTCAGATGAATATGTAGTTAGAATCACTGAAGATGAGATGAAAAAAGAAATCGAGGAATTCAAAAATGATGAAAGATGGAGCATATATGGAAATTATGCTGAAGAAGATATTTTGGAGGCAATAGCGAAGGATTCCGGATAT
>JAILKH010000019.1 GCA_024693925.1 Lachnospiraceae bacterium
TTCGAAGTAATAAGATCCCCATGCAAGACCGCTTATTGTGATCTCACCATTCTTATCGGTTATATATGTTCCGTCGGCTGTTGAATTCTTTATCTCAATAACCTGTGTATCACTGATGCTGTAGAATCTGAAGGCTGCTCCCTCAAGCTCTCCCTTCGTCTCGCCGTTTACCGCATAACTCTTTACAAGCTTAACCGCTCCGTTATATCTCTCATTCTCAAATGAAAGCTTATAATCTCCGGTATAATCAAGCTGCGTTGCACTTATGGTAAAGCTTATCTCGGTATCATTTAACTCATATCCGGAAGGTGCCTTGGTTTCCTTAAAGGTATAATTTCCCCACAGAAGATCCTCTACGGTTATCATTCCGTCGGCTCCCGTGGTATATACACCGTATTCCTTATCATACCTTATGCCCAGTATTGTCTCTTCTTTATAAAGAGTAAATTCCGCTCCCGCAAGTCCTGTCTGCTTAAGTCCGTCTTCCGTTTCCGTATACTTAAACAGTCCGGCCTTACCCTTCCTGGGCACATTTAATGCCTCTCCGTTGCTTCCTGCCTTTACTACCTTGTCCATGTTAGACTGGTCTATGCTGAAGGAATACTTCTCATTATTTATCTCATATCCTTCTGCGGGACTTACCTCTTTGAAGTAATAACTTCCTGCCTCCAGATCCTTTCCGGTCTGTATGCTTCCGTTTACATCCGAAGTTATCTTCTCATAACCCGCTACCACACTGTCATCCTTTGCATTGTAAAGTGCAAATACAGCTCCGCTTATAGGATCCTTTGTTACACTGTCCTTCTTAACAAGCATTGCCTGACCGAGAATGAGTTCATTATCTGCCTTAAGCTCATTTCCTTTAATATCGGTACTTATCTCCTCCGATACATTCCCGGCATTTATCTCGAATGCATATATGCTTTCTTCATCAAGAACATATCCTGCGGGAGCCTTTGTTTCCTTAAAGTAATAGCTTCCCCATTCAAGATCAGCTGCCTTAACATATCCGTTATCATCGGATTCAATGTCCTTCCTTATCGGGGCACTGTCTCCCTTCTTATAGAGATCAAAGAGCGCTCCCTTAAGACCGTTATTTGTTCCCTTTACAACCTTCTTTAACTTGGCAGAACCCTTCTTGGGAGTATTTACAACTACCGCAAGACCATCCTGTTCCATATCAGCATTATCGATGGTAACGACCTTATCGTTATCCGTTGCGGTTATCTTAAAGGTATAAAGCTTCGTTGAAGCCTCGTATCCTACAGGCGCACTTATCTCTTTAAAGTAATAATCTCCGGCTGAAAGTCCGCTCTTCTCTACCTTTCCGTCCTTGGCAGAGGTAACTGTTCCAAGACTTACCTCATTTCCTTCCTTTACCTTGAAGAGCTCAAAGACTGCTCCGGCGAGCGGATTACCGTCAGCATCTGCCTTCATAAACTCAACGCCGGCCTGAATAAGAGAATTCTCAAATCTATATTCTTCCGTCTTGCCTTGAGAATCTATTATAAATTCAAACGGAGTATCAACCTTATTATATCCCTCGGGCGCCTTTTCCTCATAAATACGATAGGTTCCGTAAGGAAGTCCCGTAACCTTCAAAGATGCTCCGTTAGTTTCAAGAATCTGCTTTATCGAAAGGAATCCGGCGGTCTTATCATAATTATAAACACCGGCCGATCCGTCCGTCTTTACATTTCTCTCACTGCCATCCTCTACCTTTACAAGATAGAAGGTTGCTCCGCTAAGCTCATTACCTTCTCCGTCCACCTTAAGAAGTTCAAGGGCTCCGAATATCTTCTCATCAGTTATCTCGATAACATTAAATTCTATAGAGGATTTTGTATTATTTTCATTTATAGTTACAAGTCCGGACTTGGCCGATTCCGGATCCGGTAATACGTATCCTTCGGGTGCACCAATTTCAACAAAGTAGTATTTTCCGTAAGGTACTTCATCTATCTTTATCTCACCGTTTTCATCGGTAACATATACCGTCTCGGAATCCGGATAACGCTCATCATTCCTGTAAAGCTCGAATTTGGCTCCGGCAAGAACATTTCCTTCACCATCGCTCTTTATAAGCTTGATGGCGCCATTTTCTTCTTTATCTATCGCGCCCTTTTCTCCGGTTAAGGAAACATCCAGGGAACTTTCATTTATCGTAAAGCTTATCTTTGTCTCTGTATCGGCCACATAACCCACAGGTGCAGTCTTCTCTACGAAATAGTAATTACCCCATGCAAGGTTCTCCACAACTATCTGACCACCATCCTTAGTGGTATATTCTCCAAGCTTATGATAATCATTACCAAAGATAGCGGATATCCTCTGAAGGATTCCTTCGGCATTGGTGGAATAAAGCTCATATACCGCTCCGTCAAGCTTCTTGCTTCTGTCGGAATTGTACTTTTCAAAGGTAACCTTACCGAGCTGTCTTATATTCTCAGCTGTAATTGTGAGAAGCTCATCCTGCTTGGATATACTGAATTCATAAGGCGTTTCATTTAATTCATAACCGGGAACCGTCTTAGTCTCAAGGAAGTAATAATCACCATACTCAAGAGCACCAATGGTATCCTTGGCTATCATACCGTTTACGGTAGTATAATGACCTATAACCTCAGCCTTTTGTGAATCAAGTCCTTTATCTATAACTCTGTAAAGATCAAACTCAACTCCGTTAAGCTTAGTCTCATCATCATTTTTATCAACTTTAACAAGCTCAACATATCCTTTTATCGGCGTATTGGCCAATTCAAGTCGGGATTCATTTACGAACGAAAGATTCTCGGCATCAATGATAAATTTAACAGGATTTTCATCCATTAAGAAACCTTCGGCTGCTTTAGTTTCTATAAAATAATAGGTTCCCCATTCAAGTTCATCAACAGATATTACTCCATTATCGTCAGACACCAGACCGCTCTTGAATTTCTTATCATCTTTATACAGATCAAACTCCGCACCTTCAAGAGGAACCTTGACTCCGTCTTCCAAAACATACTTAAACAGCTCTGCCTTGCCCTTAAGCGGCGTATTTACAATAGCTGCCAAGCCGTCAGCCTTCTTTTCAATACCCGGAAGAGTAAGGGTTTTTCCGTTATCTTCAGCTGTTATGGTAAATCCGTAACTATCCTTATTTACTTCGTATCCTTTAACCTCTTCCTCCGTGAAATAATACGTCCCCTCTCCCAGTCCTTCAGCTAAAACATGTCCGTTTTCCCCGGATATATATGTATTTTGTTTAACAAACTTTCCGTCTATACTCTTATAAAGTATAAACGTTACGCCTTCAACGGCTTCATCTTCATCATCTATCTTTATGAATTCAACATTTGCCTTTACAAGGGTATTGGTAAAGGAATACTCAGCTATCTGACCCTTTGCTCCGATGGTAAATGAAAGGGGATTCTCATCCTTATTGTAACCAAAAGGTGCCTGCTCTTCGATTATACGATAACTTCCGTAAGGTAATCCTTTAACACTAAGATTACCGGACTCATCCGTAAATAACTCCTGTACCTCACCGCTAAGATCATACTCATATACACCGGCAGCTCCCTTTGTGGTAACTGCTTTATTATCGGATCCATCAACCGAATAAAGCTTAAAGGAAGCACCATTAAGCGGTTTATTATCTGTATCTACTTTATGAAGCAAAAGCTCACCGTAAATTTTATCATTTACAGCCTCAACGGTAACTGTACCGGTACAATTTGAAGAATCAATTACTATTTCCCGGGTTTTAGCAGCTTCACCTTCAGGCAACTCATAACCTACAGGTGCCTCTTTCTCAAGGAAATAATAAGTTCCCCAATCAAGACCATCCAGCTCATCACCGGACAACTCACCGTTTGCATCTGTTGTGTATACGGTATTTGCATCCGGATAACGCATACCATCCTTATATAGCTCAAAAACCGCACCGGATAATCTCTTCGAATTTTTGGAATCAGACTTAATAAGCTTTATTGAGCCTTTAACTCTCTTATTATAAACAGTATATGTTCCTTCATAAGAACCCGGATTCATTTCGGTACCGATAAGACCACTGTTACTTACAGATACCGATTTAAGACCCTCTGATGAAACCGTAAACTCCATTACGATCTCACTTTCCTCATATCCGGCAGGATATATAACCTCTTCCAGAGAATATCTTCCATAAGGGAGTCCGTCTACATACAGACTTCCGTCCTTTGTTTCAAGCTTTGATATTCCTGTCTGTTCATCCGAATAATTGTATGCTCCGGCTACACCCGTAACATTTATCAGTGTATCGGAATTTTTATCCTTAAGATAAAATACCGCTCCATCAATAAATGATTTATCCACAGCATCCTTTTTGAGAATATTGATCTTACCCTTCTCATGCTTTCTATTTGTAATTATCGCTTCTTTGTTAAGCTCATTTACGCTACTGTCCGAAAGAACTATTGTTTGTGTACCGTCAACCACATCATAATCAAGGCCTTCACCAAGAGTATTACCCTTGGCATCAGTCTCTGTTACCGTATATGAACGGGGAACCGGAATTCCGGAGTATATCACCGTCTCACCGGCTTTTACCGGTATTACCTGTTTATCCGAATGCTCACCGCCATTTAAATCATAATATACGATCTTATTACTCTCTGATGCCGCCGAAAGAACAACATAGAACACTGTCCCATCATTAATTGCATTATTTTGCGCATCAATATAAGACTTGGTTACCTTTATCTGACCAAGCATCTTATTCGTTATAACTGCGTTTACTGCCTCCTCGCTGTCAACCGTCAACGCAATACTCTGGTCCTCGTCCCCTACGGAACAGGTTTTCGAAACGCCGTCTACCGTGTATACAGTCTCATATTCATGACCATAATCATCTATCGCCTTACTCTTTACTTCCGTAAGCACATAATCCCCGAAAGGAAGATCTGTTATATTCTTACTTACACCGGCTTTGACCACTATCTCGGAATATTCATCAACGAAACTTCCATCTTCCTCGTTATAATATTCTCCGTCGCCGTTCTGAAGTGTGACATAGAAAGTTTTTACAACAGAGTCCGAAGGATTAAGTTTCTTAAGAAGACTGATGGATCCAAGCTTTGCAATCTCCTTATTATCAAAACTCATTTCAGTGACTTCATTTTCGGATGTACAGACATTTTCAGGTGTTTCCGTAAGTGAAAGCTCGGATACTTTATAGAAGCTCTCCGTCTTATTCTGATTGATAAATATATAACTTACCTCATTGGTTATATCAACCTTAACCAGATAAACAACCGTATCATATTCATAGCCTTCGGAGTTTCCGACCTCTCTTATACGATAATAATGAGAGCCTTCATCCGCCTGACTGTATGCTATCGTATCAAAGCTTGCAAGTTCACCGTTATTTTGAGTACTTTGTATTTCCGTCCATACACCATTCTTATATTCTTCAAGAACAAATTCAAATATCTGGCCGGAGGAAGGAGTATTGCCGTTAACCGTCTTTTTAATCTTAAAGCCGGTAGAGGCGCCTTCAAATTTCTTACCGTTGTAAGGCCACATATGTCCCTCGGCACTGTTACTGTAAAACGAATCCGCAATAACACATCCGTTATAACTTCCGCCTCCTGGGAAGCTGACCTTTGCTTTGGGTGCCACAATATGTCCGTAGTGAGAATCCGACCTCATGGATATGGATGTAGTATTGGGAAGAACAAATACTATACTTGAATTCTGACCGTATTCCGTAGTTGTAACTTCGCTGTCGACAACTTCCACTTTAGGGAACTGGGAAATAGGATTACTGCTGTCAACCACAAGTATGGTATCCACCGCCGAACTTATATCCGCACCGAATATCCTTATCTTTTTAACATTATCAATATCAGAAATATGATAGGTATAACCCGAACGAAGATATAAGATATCCTTACCTTCCCAATCTACTTCCGTATAATAATAATCACCCGTAGTTGCACTCTTATCTATCGTAAAATCATAGGTTATTGATGATATCTCAGCGTTAACGGAACTGAAGGCAGTATCAAAATCAATATAATTATCTGTTATATATATGCCTTTGGTATTGTTGATACCTGTTCCGTTGCTGTTGGTATAAGCATCTCTGTCTTCATGATATGTATATACTCCGGAGTTTTCACTTCCGAGATACAGTGCTCCTCCGCCTACAGTTGCCCACCAGTTATCCTGAGTAAGCTTACCCTTTATATAACTGTTGGCATCATACATTGCCGATTCGTTACCCCAGCTGTTTATATCGGCATCACCGCCAACCGCAACGGGACCGATAAAATGATTGTGATGTTCAAATCCGTTTTTTATAAAGGAATTATAATTCGCAAGGATATATCCGAGAGAATATGAACCTCCGTCAGATAAAAGAGTTGAATTGGAAGTATATTCACCGGTTACAATAAGCGAAAAGCTGTCAAGACTTACGGTAACCTCTTCAACCTCCCCTTTATTGTCCGTAACGACCTTTTCGGTCACGTTTTCAACAGAACTTATATCTCCGTTTTCATTTTCCTTCAAGTGGAAGGTTTTTATTTCTTCAATAGAATCATTGGAAGGATTCCCGTTCTTCTTCTTATAGGAAATATTTACACTTACAGGATTAAGCGGTTCTACCTCTTCACCCTCAACCGTAAAATAAACATCATAAACATACAGATTTACAAGAGAAATACTGTCATCTGTATTTTCTTTACTTATGGTTTCGTTTACTTCCCTAAATAATTTCTCATTACCGGACATAGTGATCTCGTCCGCATGAAGCTTTGCCTCATCCGGAAGATCGGAAGGATTATTTAAGGTTACAATTATTGATACCTTTTCGTCTTCATACTCATATGTACGTTTTAAAGCCTCTTCTTCATCTTCTTCGGAATCGGAAGCTGTTGACAGATCTTCATCATCCTTTTCCGTTTCTTCAACTTCTTCTTTATCTTCTTCCTGCAATAAAACAGAACCGTTATCCGATTTCTTTACAACGACACGAACCGTACCGTTTTCAACCGAACCTACTGTATAAGCAGCAAGCACATTTTCATTTTCACCTTCTATATATATCGTAAACGCTTCGTTATTTAAATTTGAGAGTCTGAGATTTGATGTTGCGGGAGAGAGTGAACTCACAACGCCATTCTTAATGTTTTTACCGGCGCATAATACATCTGCCTTGGTTTTTACATATACATTATAGTAAGTATTTTTAGGCAGAGCACTGCCATCCATTGCAAGAGTTATCTCGTCATAACCCAATCCCTTAACGGCATTACCGTTTCCATCCACATAAAGGGTTTTCCTGGCAACCGGCGAATCGGAAGATATTAACGCAACCTGCGGATTGCCGTCCTTACGGATCGTATAAACCGCACTCATGCCGGCCGACAACTGAGCAGCCTTAATAACCGTTTTGATATTGGCAAGACCATTAATATAATAAACCCCACCATTTACCTTTTTCATTACGGATTTAAGCACAGCATCATATGTAAGGGATTCATTTCCTTCTATATTAAGTGTAAACGAATCCTTATCATTCATCTGATCTGTATTTACATATAAAGTGATTTCCTTTTGCTTTTCAATTTCAATCCTGTCACTGAAAGCCTTCTCGGAAGAAGGTTCAAGAATTGTCTCACCAACAATAATATCCTCTTCACCAACACTTATGTTGATTTCTTTTGAAGTATCAATGTCATTATCAAGAATAACGTCATTGCTATCATCATTGATCAGAACATTTCCGTTATCCACTGCAGTATCATCAATGATCACACCATCCCCGGACGGACCCTCGATCATCGTATCGCCCTGCCAGGTAGCACCCTCGCTGATCACAGTAGCTGTTACGCTGTATGTATTTTCCATAAGCATAGCAACCAATGCAAGCATTGCAATAGCTGATTTTAACAATCTCTTCTTTCTCATTTTCCTCTCCTTTTTGAAGCATAAACATACTACTAGCCATAATCACATCACATTATAACATCTATTTTAAAAAAAATATACACTATTTTAATAAAATATTCATAAAAACCCCCAAAAAAATTACGGCGTGATCTTAGTCACGCCGCATTTATACTCTTACACTATTATTTTATCAATAATGTGACACTTTATGCATTAACGATCTGTCCAAAATCCGGCTTCAATGAAGCTCCGCCAATCAAGCCGCCGTCTATATCAGGCTTACTGAGAAGCTCAGCAGCATTTGCAGCATTCATCGACCCACCATACTGAATACGAACCGACTCAGCAGTTGCAGCATCATAAAGTTCACAGATATAATCACGGATAAGCTTGCAAACCTCCTGCGCCTGATCTGCTGTAGCAGTCTTGCCGGTGCCAATAGCCCAAATAGGTTCATATGCGATAACAAGATTTGCTACCTGTTCTGCACTAAGTCCATCAAGATCCCACTTGATCTGTCTCTTTATCCATTCTTCATATACACCTGCTTCGCGAAGTTCAAGGCTCTCTCCACAGCAAAGAATGGGCGAAAGTCCCGAAGCAAATGCTTTCTTAACCTTCTTATTAATAAGGATATCATTTTCGCCGAAAATATCTCTTCTTTCCGAATGACCGATAATAATGTATTTTACTCCGGCATCTTTAAGCATGGGCGCCGAAATCTCTCCGGTATAAGCACCCTTATCTTCTATATAAAAGTTTTCTGCGCCAAGATCAACATTTGTTCCTTTAATAGCCTCAGCTACAGGCACTATATCTATAGCAGGTACACAATATACAACGTCTACATTATCATTTTTAACAAGATCCTTAAGTGTGTTGCAAAGTTCAACTGCCTCTGAAGGTGTCTTATTCATTTTCCAATTGCCGGCGATAATTCTTCTTCTTGCCATAATCATATTCTCCTTTAAACCGTTATTATAATTTTCAACTTTACAGATACAAGCCTCTGTCTGTCATATTACTTATCATCAGCGGCATATACTCCCGGAAGTTCCTTACCCTCAAGGAATTCAAGAGAAGCTCCGCCACCTGTAGAAATATGGCTCATCTTGTCGGCAAATCCGAGCTGATTGCAGGCAGCTGCCGAATCACCGCCGCCGATAATCGTTGTAGCATCTGTCTCTGCAAGAGCTTTTGCTACAGCAATCGTACCTTTGGCAAGAGTAGGATTTTCAAACACTCCCATAGGTCCGTTCCATACAACTGTCTTTGCGGTCTTAACAGCATCTGCAAACAATTCCTGAGTCTTAGGTCCGATATCAAGACCTTCCATGTCTGCCGGTATAGCATTTGAATCAACATATTTTACATCAACAGGACCATCGATAGGATCGGGGAAACCTGCAGCTATACCTGTATCAACAGGAAGAAGCAACTTCTTTCCTAATTTTGAAGCCTTCTCCATCATCTGCTTGCAATAATCAATTTTTTCGTTATCCACTAACGACTTTCCGATCTCATTTCCCTGAGCCTTAAGGAAAGTAAATGCCATTCCTCCACCGATAATAAGAGTATCAGCCTTTTCAAGAAGATTATCAATAACATTAAGCTTATCAGCAACTTTAGCACCGCCGAGAATAGCAACAAAAGGACGAACCGGATTCTCAACAGCATTACCGAGAAAATCTATTTCCTTCTGCATAAGGTAACCAACGGCATTAGTACCACCCTTCTCGGTTATATATTTAGTAACGACAGCTACGGAAGCGTGAGCTCTGTGAGCCGAACCGAACGCATCACATACATAATCATCTGCCAGTTCCGAAAGTTCCTTTGCGAAAGCTTCACCGGCTTTTTGAGGTTTTGTTTCTTCTTCCCCCCTGAAACGTGTATTCTGAAGAAGAACAACATCCCCTTCCTTCATTGTTTCAACAGCCTTGGTAGCATCGGCACCGGTTACATTATAATCAGATACGAAATTAACTTCCTTACCCAACTTCTCCGATAATCTTTTAGCTACAGGTGCAAGGCTTTCCTTCTCGTTAGGGCCTTCCTTAACCTTACCTAAATGTGAACAAAGAATAACCTTGGCTCCGTCGTTTATAAGTTTGTTAATGGTGGGAAGAGCGGCAACAATACGTGTCTCATCGGTAATCTCACCATTCTTCAGCGGCACATTAAAATCACACCTTACCAGAACTCTTCTTCCCTTTGCGTTAAGATCATCAACGCTTTTCTTGTTTAATGCCATATCTAATTCCTCCTATTATTATATTCCGTAATCCGGATTACGGGTTTGAATGATTCTGTAGCTTGCGCATTGCTACAGAAACGCGCCGGCTGTCACCGACGCATCATATTATAACATAACTCATACATAAAATACATAGTGAATTTCCCTATTCTGTTTCATTACCAAAGTCAAAATCACCTTCAAGTATCAAAGATATTTCGGCATCCGGCTCCGCAACCAGGCGACGGGACTGATTCAATATCGCTTCTTCTATTTTATTTCTCACAAGCCGTCCGTTGCCGGCTTCACGGGCATTGTTTAATTGCGTAGCATTAAAGAAGTCCAGTAAAGGCCTTTTAGCTGCCTCATCTATTACATAGCCCTTGGACTTTGCAATTATTTCTGCTATTGCCAATAACTCTTCACCGGTATAATCCGGAAAATCAATTATGTTGGGGAAACGGCTCTTAAGACCCGAATTTGCTTCAAGAAACCCTTCCATTTCATAACTGTATCCGGCAAGAATAACTATAAGATCATCCCGGTTATCCTCTATTCCTTTTACCAGTGTATCTATAGCTTCCAATCCGAAGCTGTCTTCCTCTCCCCGATAAAGGCTGTATGCCTCATCAATAAAAAGTACGCCTCCCAAGGCTGATTTTATAACCTGATTAACAAGCGGTGCGGTATGCCCAACATATCTTCCCACAAGGTCTCCCCTGGAAACTTCCACAAGCTGGCCTCCGCTCAAAACACCTATCGCCTTAAGATAACGGCTGACTATCCTTGCAATGGTAGTCTTACCCGTTCCGGGATTACCGGTAAAGATCATATGGCGATTTAATTCACCGGCCTTAAGCCCTTCTTCTCTTCGGCGTTTCTGCACCTCATAATATTCTTTCAGGCCATGGATATAATCCTTGATCTCAGCAAGACCCACAATATTATCAAGTTCCTTCTCAACCTCGTCAAGTTCACCGGAATAAGCCTGTGAAATATAATCCGAAAAAAGTATCTTAACATCTTCAACAACCAGTTTTGCAATATTATCTTCGCAAATAATACCCAAAGAATTTCCGTGCCCCGGATCAGTTTCGAGTTTATATTCCTCCAAAACCCGCAAAGCATCATCATAAAACCTTATAACACCACCGAGCCCCCTGCCTTTGGATGCATTGGACAAGGCGTTATTCTTATAACTGTCATCTACGATCAATTCATAACCCAGCTGTTTTTTTGCCCTAAGGATCAGATCCGCCGCCAGTTCATCGGATATTCTTCCCATTGCCTCTCTTGTCAATTCCTCGGTTATACATATATCTCCAAGCGAATTAACAAAGGGAGCTCCCATAATATCAGCAAATCCGGAGACTGTCTCCGTGCCCAGAAAGATCAGATACTTACCGGTTGCCTCAAGTGCGGAAACCGTCTTTCCGGCCAGAGCATTGGAAACGCCCACAAGCTGTCCGTTCTGCATAATATACCTGTCATTAAGCTTACTCTCTCCGGTTGTCACAAGCTCGGATAACCGTCCCAGGAAGGTCACATTGCATGCGGAAAAATTCTCAAATAAAATTACGGGAGAATTACTCTTAAGCGCCGAAAAAAGATCCTGTATAAAGAGCTTCTCTTCGGCAGAGGTGGGATATAAAGAAAGATCCATCTTATATATCCCGGCATTTGTAATAATATTCCGTGCTTTCAATTCTTCGGTAAGAAGCTTAAGCGAATAATGTCTGCCTGAATTTACCGGCCCTGATATAAATATACTGTTCAACGCATCATTTGAATCTCTTTCCGAAACAAACGGTCGTTTAAAAGCAATGATCAGTTTTTTAAGATACCTGTCCTGTCCGTAAATTTTTTCCAGTAATTTTTCATTTATTCCGGAAAAACTTTCAAGAGAATTACCTTCCGTAATAATACCCGGATCCGTTTTATCCGATACACTTGCGATTTTAACAGATTTATTCATATCCGGAGAAAAAGAAAAATCATTTTTCAAATTATTATTGATCTCATTTAGGGTTTCCTTTATATCCGTCGTATTACCGGTTTTTTCCGGCATCTTTATGGATTCAAGAGGTTTATGCCCGGTACGTTCCTGTGTGATCACGGAAAGATTATCATATAAAGTCCCTCCGTATTTTTTCTGACGTTTCTTTGCCGCTTCTATATCCTCCATCGAATAATTGGCACGGCTTCCTCCAAACATTTTATTCATCTGATCAGCAAAATCACTCATATCGGTCTCCATTATCTTACAAAGCTTTTATTTAATCCAAGTACCATCCGGTTCTCAGCAGCCATTATAACATAAAAGGTCCGGTCATGGGACCGGACCCTAATAATCTTTAACAAAATTTAAATCAGCCTAATTCCGAGAAATACTTAATAGTACGAACCATCTGAGAAGTATAGCTGTTTTCATTATCATACCATGAAACAACCTGAACAAGGTTATCCTGACCAACCATTGTCTGAGTTGCATCAAAGATTGAACCATAAGTTGAACCAACGATATCCGAAGAAACAATCTCTTCCTCATTGTATCCGAATGACTCATTAGAAGCTGCCTTCATAGCTGCATTGATCTCTTCCTTAGTAACTGACTTCTCTACTGTAGCAACAAGGATAGTTGTTGAACCGGTAGGAGTAGGAACACGCTGAACCGATCCGATAAGCTTTCCGTTAAGTTCGGGAATAACAAGACCGATTGCCTTTGCAGCACCTGTTGAGTTAGGAACGATATTTACAGCGCCTGCACGAGATCTTCTTAAATCACCCTTTCTCTGAGGTCCGTCAAGGATCATCTGATCACCTGTATATGCATGAATTGTGCTCATGATACCTGACTTGATAGTAGCAAGGTCATTAAGAGCCTTAGCCATAGGTGCAAGACAGTTCGTTGTACAAGAAGCAGCTGAGATGATCTTGTCATCCTTTGTAAGTGTATTATGGTTAACATTATATACGATAGTAGGAAGGTCATTTCCTGCAGGAGCGGAAATTACTACCTTCTTAGCACCGGCATTGATATGAGCCTGAGCCTTGTCTTTAGATGTATAGAAGCCTGAGCACTCAAGAACAACGTCTACATCAAGATCCTTCCAGGGACAGTTATTTGCATCGGGCTCTTTGTAGATCTTAAGTGTCTTACCATCAACAGTGATTGAATCCTCACCTGCAGAAACCTTATCAGCCAGTGCATATTTTCCCTGTGATGAATCATACTTAAGAAGATGAGCCAACATCTTAGGAGATGTTAAATCGTTAATTGCTACTACTTCGTATCCCTCAGCACCAAACATCTGTCTAAATGCAAGACGACCGATACGACCAAAACCGTTAATTGCTACTTTTACTGACATATTACATTCCTCCTAGAAATATTTAATCAAGCACGCATACAGCGCACAGATTTCCGTTACACCATATTTTAAACGCAATAATCATAAAATACAAGAGTTAATTTTATATTCTTAATATATACAATATTCATTTGCCCCTTGCAGTTTCCCATTTTAGGTTATGATAACCGGTACTTTATCTTAAAACCCTTCGAACATATGAGTTTATGGCCTAGATCATCAGATCGTAAAATTCAGGCCTTCTCTCCTTAAAAATACAATAATGTGTATATCCAAGTTCCAGAAGCAGCTTACGGGCTCTTTCAAATTCCGCCGCAACGTAGCGGGGTTCATGGGCATCAGACCCCACAGTTATTATCTCTCCCCCAAGATCATGATATCTTTTTAAAATGTCAATGCCGGGATTAGGCGCATTCCCGAGTTTTCTGAAACCGGCCGTATTTATTTCAATACCCTTTCCCCGTTTGATCAGCTGAGCCAGTATTTCTTCAAGCACCTCTGCATGATCACCGTAAAAAAATTCTTCATTTTTCTTCGGACCGTATCTTACTATATAATCAATATGCCCATATACATCATAACCGTCAAATAAGCATATGCTTTCAAGTACTCTCTCAAAATATCTCCTGTATGCCTCTTTTTCACCAATCTCTTCATATATGTCGGGATAATATACATCCACACCATCCAGAAGATGCAGAGAACCTATAACAAAATCAAAGGGATATTTTTTTATATAAGCTTCGTTATGCTCCCTTAAATGAGGCTGAAATCCATATTCAATACCAAAAAGCAATTCCATTCTTCCTTTATATTTTTCACGACACTTCAAAAAATGTTCGTAATATGCTTTTGTATCAACTTCAAAGGGCCTATGATCCGTCGTTTTTTCCCCCGTTTGCGCATCCGGCCAGTCTTTGTCCATATGCTCCGTAAAACACATATATTTAAGTCCCGCCAAAATGCCGGCCTCTATCTGTTCCTCCAACGGAGCTTGGGAATCCTCCGAGTGAGATGAATGCAAATGATAATCCGCCAGTATCATATTATTCCGTATCCTTCCCGGCCTCATAGTATAACGGGCCATTTTTGATGATCAAATCCTGTTTCTTCGTATTTTCTCCATTATTTCAAAAAAAATATCAATTTCCTCTTCCGTATTATTCTCATCCAGAGATATCCTTACCGTTCCGGATAACTCCCGCGCAGAGAGCCCCACCGCTTTAAGTACATGGGAATCGGCATAATAAGAAGATGCACAGGCCGCTCCGGCGGACACACATATGTCTTCCATGGCCATCCTGACAACAAACTCCTCTTTTTCCATCCAGGGTACGTATATTCCAAAAAGTCCTGGAAGAACTCTCTCCTTATCCCTGTCACCCGTACTCAATCTGCAGGAACTATCCTTAAGCCTTAATACAAAATAATCTTCCAGCTTCCTTCTTACCTTAAGAGCTTCTTCTGCATTTATATTACACCTTAATGCCGCAGCCGCCATTCCCACAATAGCCGGAACATTTTCCGTACCTCCTCTTCTGCCTCTTTCCTGCATTCCTCCATGAATAAATGGATCAATATCCACCTTTTCATCAACATAAATAAATCCCACACCCTTAGGCCCGTTAAACTTATGTGCAGAGGTTGACATAATATCGATACCCAATTCTTTTACATCTATGGGAATATGTCCGTAAGCAGCCACTGCATCCGTATGAAATAATATACCGTTGTTTCCGGCAACTTCCGCTATTTCTCTAACCGGCTGTATGGTCCCAAGCTCATTATTTACCATCATTACCGAAATAAGAAAAGTACTTTCATTTATATGCTTTATAACATTTTCAGCCGTTATCCGTCCCGTTCTGTCAGGTTTAACGTAACTGACTCTGTATCCCTTACTTTCAAGCCACCTGCAGGATTCAAGTACTGCTTTGTGTTCTATTTCGCTGACAACAATATGATCCTTTTTCCCTTTCTTTTTACAGGGCTGCAAAACACCTGCCCTTTCCGCTATTCCCTTAATTGCCCAATTATCCGCCTCCGTACCTCCGGCGGTAAAAAATATTTCTTTATTACCGGCATTAAGGGTTCTTGCAATATTCTCCCTTGCAGTTTCCACAAGTATTTTCGCATCCCTGCCTTTTTTATACAAAGCCCCGGGATTTCCGTACTCCGACTCAAGGCATTTAACCATCTCTTCAAAAGCTTCTTTACATAAAGCCGTTGTTGCTGCATTATCAAAATATATCATCCCCGTTTATTCTCCGATCCTTTTCGAAAATAACCATTCCCATATTTGAGTATTTAGGGGATCGGATACCGCCACCCAGGAACAATGGGGATGTACCCCGTATTTTTCCATCATATATCCTTTGGCATATTCAGTATATCTAAGTTCCCCGGTTCCATCACCTTCTTTACCATATTTATCATATATATCCCTCGAACCCAGATATCCCATACTGCCCATTGTGTTCTTATAGGATGCCTTGACAATAGTGTCATCCTCCGCATGGACCATCCAAAGATGGGTACTTCTGATATTATCCATCTGTGTCCCCCCGGTAGCGGCACAGATAGAGATCGCAGCAGCAAAAAAATCCGGTCTTTCTTTTATAAGCTTTAAAACCCCCACTCCTCCCGCGCTGTATCCATATATGTATATCCTTCCTTTATCTATATTCCCGTATCTTTCCGATATATAATCAATAAGTTCCCATAGAGCAGATTTAATTTCCTTCATCGTCCAATGTTTCATTTCTCCGTATTGAGGCGCAAGAATATAACACGGATGCTCTTTCTGAGCATTTTCCTTAACTCTGCAGGTACCTATATCATGCATGGATAACTGAAGTTCGTTATCGTCTCCCGCAGCATCTGCTCCATGAAGATAGATCACAAGAGGCAATAAAGCCAATGTATTATCTTCCGGTATGTACATCCTGTATAACAGTTCCGCACTCTTACTTTTATAAGTATATTTACCGAATTTTTTTACCAGCCGTCCGTTATCCTTATCAGCCTCATCCCAATTGGGGGGTAATATCATTTTCATGCTTAATTCTCCGTTCAAGATAATAAAAACACATCTCCATTAAAGCATTTTAAAAAAACAAAGTAAAGGCTCATCCTCTGGGATGAGCCCTGTTATATACTTCTCTTATATGATTATGATTCATATTTGCATATATTTGCGTTGTGGAAATATCCGAATGTCCCAGCATTTCCTGTACCGATCTTAAATCTGCACCATTTTCAACCAAATGTGCCGCAAAGGAATGTCTTAGGGTATGCGGCGTGATATCTGCAGCGATCCCGGCTTTTTTTGCATAATGCTTTATAAGCTTCCAAAAACCCTGCCGGCTCATATGTTGTCCGGAACAATTGGCAAACAGAAGCTTTGATGTCCTATCACTGACCATTGCTTCACGAGCCTGTTTAAGATATCTGGTAAGCGCCTCCTTGGCAGCATTACCAAATGGAATAACTCTTTCCTTGTTTCCCTCCGAACACATAAGATAACTCATTTTAAGATTTACATCATCTATTTGCAGATTAATAAGTTCCGTTACTCTTATACCCGTTGCATATAACAATTCAAGCATTGCCTTATCACGGATTTCCTTGGGAGAATCGCCTTTAGGCTGTTCCAGAAGCTTTACAACTTCTTCCATCGTAAGAATCTCGGGAAACTTCTTTTCTATCTTTGGAGCTTTCAATAACAACGAAGGATCCGACTGAAGCCTGTCCACAGAAATAAGATAATGAAAAAAAGCCTTAAACGAGGCAATACTCCTGGAAACCGTTGCCGGCTTCGCGCCCTCATTAAGCATCTCATCAACATATTCTTTCAAAATCCCGGGGCCGACTTCATTAATATCCTTAACCCCCCTGGCTTCCAGATAAAGAACCAGCTTTTTAAGATCTCTCCGGTATGACTGTTCAGTATTTAAAGATGCTTTTTTGACATTATGTAAATAAGTTATAAAATCACTTACAGATTGTTGCATGTAATAAAAGATACCCTTCTTCCCATAAAAAAAGCTGGGATTTATGTTCCAGACAAACCTTATTATAATAAGATTTTCAGAGAAAAGCAATTGCAATTTTTCCCTAAAAATCAAGGGTTAGAGCGTTTTCTGTCTGATTACGCAAGATATTGACCGGGATATTTTTCAAACAACAATATATTGTGATTAAATGTATTTTTTATTTTTCAGAATTATTTTCAATTGATAAAACAGCTCCATATTGTTTACATAATATGAATACCGGTTTACATTTGTTTATGCATATCTCCCAAAATCCATGATCGGTTTAATCCTGCGGTTTTGCAATTTTCATTGCGTATGTCATAAGTCCGGCAATGGTTTTCCCGTCTACTATCTCTTTATTCAATATCATTTCAAATAATTCTTCCAAAGTATATGCATAAACATCAATATATTCATCATCATCAAGATGCTGTTGTGTTTTTATAAGATTTTTTGCAACATAAATATCTATTTTTTCATTACAAAAGGCAACCGTGCTGTACATACTCAGCAAAAAAGTTACATTTTCCTTAGAAGCATAATATCCGGTTTCCTCCTCAAGCTCTCTGTATGCACAATCGTGTGTCGGCTCATTGGGTGAATCGAGTGCCCCGGCAGGCAGTTCAAGAGTATAACGGTCCAAGGCATTTCTGAACTGTTTTACCATAAGTATCCTTCCGTCCTCCATAACAGGTATTACAGCCGCCGCTCCCTTATGTTTTATAAAATCAAACTCTTCCGTCCTGCCATCGGGAAGTTTCATAGTATCCGAATAAATCTCCAATATAGATCCTTTATATTTTAATGTTCTGTTAATACGCTCCGGATGTTCCGGTAATGATATGTTTTCATCCTTCATTTTTAACTCTCTATACTTTCTTAATATTTTATGTACATAAATATTTATAATTAAACCCTTTGTATAGGTTTTATACAGTTACGGACAACGTTCCGGTAACTCAATTCAAATGAAATATCTCACGAAGTATTTTATCGGCAGTTATAACTTCTTTTGCTTTTTCCCTGTACTTTTCTTCATGAAGATAAACATGCCTGTATGGTTTCACAGACGGCGCAATATCTACTGCCTTAATATAATCCTGAGCATTCAGGGAAAGTGATTTTACATATTCAAAGAAACCTGTATCGGTCAGCACACTTCTTATGCGTTCATATCTGTGTTCCTGAACAATACTCATTATATAAGTCGCTATACCTACCTGAATTCCATGAAGCTGGGGTTTTTCAAGGAACTTATCCAGTGCATGTGATATCAAATGTTCACTCCCGCTTGTAGGCGCCGATGAACCCGCAATCTCATTCGCTATCCCGCTCATTGCAAGGGAATCCATAAGTTCTCTCAAGAACAGATCGTCCTTAATGGACTCATAAGGTGTTCTGACAAAACTATTTACCGATTTCTTTGCTATCATCATAGCAAAATCATTAACCTTTCCGTAACCGCAGCTTTCCTCATAGAGCCAGTCATAATTAGCTGTTATCTTGGATAGCATATCTCCTATTCCCGAATACAAAAAACTTATAGGCGCCGACTTTATAACATCGGTATCTACGGCAATTCCATACGCTATCCTTGCAGGTACGGAACATCTTTTCCCATTTATCATTAAAGAGGCCGTGATCGAAGCAAATCCGTCTGTCGAAGAAGATGTGGGAACACTGATAAAAGGAAGGTTCTTTAAAAAACCCGTGTATTTTGCAACATCTATAACCTTACCTCCCCCAAGGCCTATAACCACCTGGGTTTTATTCGGCAGATTAAAAGCAAGCTCTGTAACATTATCCAAATCTACAGAATCCAGTTCCATATATTCAAGCACTTCAATACCGGAATCGGCAAGTGACATCAGGACCTTATTTCCGAACAATTCGATAAGACCGTTACCGAAAAAAACCACAGCTGTTTTAAACCCGGAATCCTTCAAATATTCTCCAAGCTTTCCAAGTGCCCCTGATTCAATGCGTAAAAATTCCGGAATTGATATAAGATTATTATTCATGCTACCTCCTAAAACAGATCAAATATTATATTATTTATACCATATTATGATATACCGGCATTTTTTACAATCCAAATTACGCAAAAAACCCCGGCTTTTATCCGCCGGGGTATTTCATCGATACAAATTCTCAATCTGATTATTCAGCTTCTTTTACATCTTCTGCAGCTTCTTCTACTGCTTCCTCTGCTGCTTCTTCTACCTTTTCCTCTGCATCATCTGCTGCTTCCTCTACTGCTTCCTCTGCATCATCTGCTGCTTCCTCAACTTCTTCTGCAGCTTCTTCTACTACTTCTTCTGCATCATCCTGAACATCTTCCACAACTTCTTCTGCTTCTTCTTCAACTTCTTCTGTTGCTTCCTCAGTTACCTCTTCTACAACTTCCTCGGTCTTAGCAGATCCGCAAGCAGTTACGGAAACAAGAGCTGCACCTAACATCATTGCTACCAAATACTTTTTCATAATATTTTCCTCCTCGTACCTATTAATTTTTGTCCTCTCGGACCTCCCCGGTACAAGGCGTAGTTTACCACCCTGTTTTTTATTCAACAATAATCACTTTTTATAAAAAACAAACAAAAAACACTCTCCGTTTTTATGAATTCTACACAACGTTTGCAACTTGCATAAAAGTATTTGTACAAATAACATCACAATATGCAATCTGTACAGATAATTACTTTATATTGCTCACATTTTCTCGGGAGCATTAAATCCCAGCAGCTCAATTCCTTTCTCAAGAAAACGTTTTGTTACAATAAGCAAAGCAATATAACTTTCCTGTTTTTTCTTATCTTCTTCATCCAGTATTCTTGTTTCATGATAAAATCGGTTAAAAGCATTGGCAGTATCATAAATATATGCACATATCTTATGCGGAGCCAATTCCTCATATGCATTTATCATCACCTGATTAAATTTCACCAGTTCCAGCATAAGCCCTTTTCCGATATCATCCAAAGCCGGAGCAAGTGTCAATCCCTTAAGGCTGTTTCCCATTCCCTCATATTTGTTCAGTATAGATTTTATACGTACAATTGTATATAAAATATAAGGCCCGGTATTGCCTTCAAAAGAAGTGAATTTTTCGGTATCAAAAATATAATCCTTTGTAGCCTGATTGGAAAGATCTCCGTATTTTACCGCCGCCATCGCAACTATCGCAGCGGTTTCCTTCGCCTCATTCTCGTCAGCATCATGATTTTCGATTATCTTTTTATACATTTCATCATTAATATCCTCCAGGAGGGTTTCAAGACGCATAACCCCGCCATCACGTGTCTTAAAGGGCTTCCCGTCTCTTCCGTTCATGGTTCCGAAACCGAGAAAGTCCAGCTTAACCTGAGGAGCCGCCAATCCTGTTTTTTTTGCACACCTGAACACTTGGGTAAAATGCATCTCCTGACGCTTATCCGCAACATAAATAAATCTGGTGGGATTATTACTTTCAACCCTTTGAACTATAGTTGCCAGATCTGTGGTCGTATAAAGCGCCGCACCATCTGATTTAAGTATCATACAGGGCGGAATTTCCTTAACATCGGTCTCCTCCTTTATATCCACAACCAGCGCTCCTTCGCTTTCATAAGCATAGCCCCTGTCCTTCATCATATTAACCATATCGGTTATGTAGGGACGGGAGTCGGATTCTCCCTTCCATACTTCAAAAGATACGTTTAATTTCTCGTAGTTCTTCTTAAGGTCCGGAATCGAAACCGACATTATATGCTTCCAGAGAGCAGTACGCCCCCTATCACCTTTTTGAAGCAAAAAAGTATCATTCATGGCCTCTTCTTTATAAGCCTCATCTGTTTTACTCCTGGCGGAAGCCCTGGGATATATCTCTTCAAGTTCCGAAAGGGTAAAGGGCGGTTCCTTCGGATAATCCAGCGTATAATCTTCATCAAAATATACAAGATCGGGCTTCATTTTTCTAAGTTCCGTCATAATAAGCCCCATTTGAAGCCCCCAATCCCCAAGGTGGATATCCGCGATAACTTCACTTCCCATAAATCTGCATATACGCTTAACGGATTCACCGATTATAGCCGAACGAAGATGACCGACATGCAAAGGCTTTGCAACATTGGGGCCACCGTAGTCTATAATTATTCTTTCGCCTTTGCCTGTTTCTTCAACTCCCAGGCATTCATCTTTACCCATTTTCCCGAGATAATCTGCAAGATACACCGGCGACAATTTCAAATTAAGGAAGCCGGGCGCCACTGAATTCACCTCTTCAAAAATATCCTTGTCCTTTAACAAATCCGCAACCTCTCCGGCTATCATGATCGGAGCTTTTTTATATTCTTTAGCTGCCGCCATTGCACCGTTACACTGGTATTCACAAAGATCCGGCCGATTGCTCAGTCCCACCTTTGCATATTTTCCATCATACCCGGCAGCCATAAAAGCCTCTTCCATAACAGCTGTCAGTTCTTCAATCACCGTTTTCATAAATACTCTCCTTCTATTACTTCTGCATCAGACTATCTTAACCGATAACATTCCGCTCATTATCAAAAGAACTTCTCATCTTACGTTTATCTTCATACATATTCTCATCAGCTCTCTTAAGCGTATCCTCTATTCCACAGTCCTTATCCTTATCATATATTGCATATCCTATAGAAGCATTTGTTCTTTCCCAGGGCTCAAGTTCTTCTTCCTTTATACTTCTCACAATGCAGGCTTTGAACTGCTCAACATTCTTTTCGATATTTTTAAAATCCTGATTTTCGGCAACCACAACAAATTCATCTCCGCCTATCCTGAATACCGGAGAACGTTTAAAAATCGAACACAGGATATCACACAGATTACAGATCACCCGGTCACCTTTTTCATGACCGTAGGTATCATTAACATTCTTAAGCTCGTTCATATCCACCATCACGATACCCACATGGGTAAGCCCCGCAACTATCCTTTCATTAACCCTTGCAACCTCAGCATCGTATCCTCTTTTATTTCTTATTCCGGTAAGGGCATCTCTGTTGGCCATTTCATTCATAACAGCGGCCTGCTCCCTGGTTGACAGCAGTTCCTGTCTGGTTGCATAAAGAGTTTCATTCCTGTCATTAAGTTCCTTCTCCAGATTCTTAAGAGATTCAACCAGTGATTCTATCTCATCTTTGCTCTTTATATTTAATTTGGCAAAATCATTTCTCTCCAATTCCCCCAGTTCGCCCCTTGGCATTTTATATGAATCTGCCGTATACGAAATTTTATTTATCGGTTTTATTATAAAGCGTTCCACAAAACAAACGGTCATACCCCCGATCAAAACAACACCGGCTAACAGCCCCATAATATATACAATACTGCGGGACAAAAAATAATCATACATTTCAGCTCCCGATATGCCTGATACCGCAAGTTCATAAAGATTCTGTCGAATATTAAAAAATATAAAAGCCATCCAAAAACCATATAGGATTACCATCAAAACGGAAAACAGAACAGACTTTTTTGTAAGCGAAAATTTCATGACTTGATACCTTTCAATGAATTTAAAAATAATACAAAATCCATTATAACTCATTTATTTTAATTATGCTATACTAACACCATGGACATATATGAAATAAACTTCTTTAACGATTTTAAATGCATAATGGACAATTGCCCGGAAACCTGCTGCCACGGCTGGATGATACCCATAACCGTCGAGGATAACAACAGATTCAAAAATGAAACCGGTCTCTTAAAACTAAGGCTTAAACTTGCAATCCGGAATAAAGAGTTAAAATGTTTTAATGCAGGTTCGGGAACCTGCCCTTTTCTCGTAAGCAAAAGAAATCTGCAGGGTTACATAACTTCGGGCGCCCGAAACAAACAGGGACTTTGTTCTCTCCAGCTTTCCAAAGGGCATGATTTTCTTCCGGAGGCTTGCAGGATGTTTCCCAGATTTTACAGAAACTACGGAACCTTTGAAGAACATTATATCGATCTTTCCTGTACAGCCGCAGCGGAACTTTTCCTGAAACATCACAAGGACCTTCGACTGATCAAATACAGCGGCAACCCTTTAAGTTCACTGTGTACTACTAACGATGACTCAGATTATCTAACACTCCTTGTCAGGATCAGAACCTCTATTACAGACCGGCTCTGCAGAGTAACTTCAATGCAGACTCTTAATACCGTTGTACTCAATATTTATTCCCATTCTGCAATGATCCAGAATTTTTTCCTTACCGGAAAGAAGGCCTCCGAGTTTTTAAATAAGGAGACCCCCCTATTCCCGGATACAAAAAATAACACCTGTATATCAGAGGTCAAAAATCCGTTTTTCCCGGCAGGAATAGGTTTTTATTCCGATATTATGTCAACCTCATTCTACCACCCCATGCTCAAAAAAACAAATCCTTCATTATTCAAATTATGTAATTTATATATTAATAAATATAATGACATTATGAACTCGGAAAAAAAATGGAAAGAACTTGTATCCTCCTTCATTGATAAATACAATTATTTTCCGGGGATAATGAGTGCCCTTATGGCCTATTATCTTTATCTGTACTACCTAAAAAATTATGAAGATTACAGCTTTACCAAAAACGCCTCCCTTGGGATAATACATATTAATATGATCCTAATGTTTACAATACTTCACGAACTGGAACAAACTTCAATAAAAAAATCCGATAAAATCTCTGTTATAACCCACAAAGATATCGCCCGGATAATTTCGGTTTATATCAGAAGAGCCTGTTATAACGATCGGATCCTGGATGAAATGTATAAATGTTTTGAGCAATAAAAAAACGCCCGGCACCTATATGCAAGACGTTTTATTCTGTTATATCATTCATACCTTTGCTTCAAAGAAACAGCCCATTTGACCGATTTCCTCTTTTTCCTCCTTTTTCTTCAGAATATCATTAAATAATGGATTTTTCTTCTTCTTTTCCGTTTCGGCATCCCGTCTGCCGTTTTGGCTATACTTCATAAACGGTACAGAAGCCGCAACAGCCGGTATATCCGGTGGTACAGGCGGAGGAGGAAGTACGTATTCAACACCAACCATGTTGATCATAAGATCACCTCCTTATTTTTCCTTTCACCTTATATATCGGCTGTTTTAATGCTTCACTTTAACCCTTATATCCTATCTCATCAGCAAGATTCTTTTCAATAACCACAATAGCATCACGATGCAAACGCATAAAGGTTGCGGGACACTTGGGATCGATCTTGTCATCCATAAGAAGCTTTCTGGCAGCATCCTGCTTATTTCCGTTTATGATCATAAGCAACGTCTTTGCTTTCATTATACTTCCCATCCCCATAGTCACCGCATATCTGGGAACCTCATCACGATTGGCAAAAAATCTTGTATTCGCATCAATTGTACTGTCCTCAAGAGTTTCCTTATGGGCCTTCTCATACAAAAACTCACCCGGCTCGTTAAACCCGAGATGTCCGTCGGGGCCCACTCCGAGAACCTGAAGATCAATATCTGTTTTATCAAGGATATCATTAAATTCCTTAAGATTAGCCTCTACATCTCCGGTTCCTTTTGCCACATATGTATTTGCTTTATCAATATTGATATGATTAAAAAGATTATCATCCATAAAATATCTGTAGCTTTGTTCATGAGTAGGTTCAAGACCAACATACTCATCAAGATTTACGGAATGGACCTTGGAAAAATCAAGTCCCTCTTCTTTACACCTTCTTGCAAGTTCCCTGTACATCCCAACAGGTGATGATCCCGTTGCCAGACCCAAAGTGCAAGTAGGATTCTCTCTTACAAGCTTTTCAATTACATCTGCTGCTTTTTTGGCTCCCTCTTCATAAGTATCTGCTATTATTACTTTCATTTTTTTCTCCTTTATATCCTTTGTCATTATATAAATATATAATTATCTTTCTCCATAATAACCGTTAAACTTTTAATCTTTCATAGTTTATTCCCCGGCATTACTCTTTACAACTATCTTCTTGGCCTCTTTATAAATACTGTTTTCCGGTATAACTCCTCTTACACAGGATACAGGATAAACATTACTGTCTCTTCCGATCACTGTACCTGGATTTAATACACTGTTACATCCCACTTCTACTCTGTCTCCCACCAGAGCTCCGACCTTCTTGCGTCCGGTTTTTATAAGCTCTCCTTCATTTTTTATTACCACAAGCTTTTTATCGGACTTGACGTTACTGGTTATGGAACCGGCACCCATATGTGCCTTGTAACCCAGAATGGAATCTCCCACATAATTGTAATGCGGAACCTGTACATTATCAAAAAGTATCACATTTTTAAGTTCCGTGGAATTACCGACTACGCAATTATCGCCTACCAGAGCCGATCCTCTTACAAATGCTCCGGGACGGATCTCGGTACCATGTCCTATGATACAGGGCCCCGCAATGTAATTGTTAGGATAACGTTTTGCATCCTTGGCGATCCACACATCCTCCTCCGGATGGTCATATTCATCTTCACTCAGATTTTTTCCCAGTTTTAGGATCAATTCCTTAATACCTTCCAATGCTTCCCAGGGATAGGTAAACCCCTTAAGATAATCCGCCGCCATTGTATGTGAAAGATCATACATATCATTTATTGTACATTTCATAATTAATTCTCCCTGAAAAAATAATAAACGCTGTTGTCAAAATACACCAAATTAACGGACTTTGATCAAATGTCCGGATGCCTTCATTGCCTCTATTATCTCATCCACACACTTTTCACAATCCTTATAAGTAGCTGCCTCCGACATAACCCTGAGAACCGGTTCGGTTCCGGATGCACGCAGAAGAACTCTTCCGTCATTTCCCAAAAATGCCGTCGTATCATCAACCGACTTCTTAACTGCAGGATTGGCAAGCGTCTTTTCCTTATCATCTACCTCAACATTTTTAAGCACCTGAGGATACATTTTAACTTCCGAAGCGAGCACCGAAAGCGGAAGCTGAGTCTCTACCATAACCGTCATCAGCATTATCGCTGTAACAAGTCCGTCTCCGGTATGCGCATATTTTCTGAAAATGACATGTCCGGACTGTTCGCCACCCAGCATATGATTATTGGCTTTCATATTCTCATAAACATACCGGTCTCCCACATTGGTTTTCTCATATCCGATCCCCGCATTATCAAAAGCCTTATATAAACCGAAGTTTGACATTATAGTCGTTACTACGGTATTACTGGGAAGCATTCCTTTACTTTTCAAATGCTTTGCGCAAATATACATTATCGTATCGCCGTTAACTATATCACCGTATTCATCCACGGCAAGACATCTGTCGGCATCCCCGTCAAATGCAAAACCCACATCAACCTTATTTTCACGCACATACTTCTGCAAACCTTCTATATGCGTTGAACCTGCATTCGAATTAATATTTATACCATCAGGAGTATTATTCATTACATAATTTTTTGCACCGAGAGCATCAAATACCGCTCTTCCGATCATCCATGCACTTCCGTTCGCACAATCAAGTGCAACCTTGCGATTCTCAAAAGATACAGGAGCTATAGAAGTAAGATAACCTATATATCTGTTTCTTCCGGAATAGAAATCAATTGTCTGACCTATCTTATCCTCCACGGCACAGGCTACGCCCATATCCTCTCCGTCAATGAAGCGCTCGATCATATCCTGCACCTCATCCTCCATTTTCTCACCTTCCGCATTCAGAAGCTTGATACCGTTATCAAAATACGGATTGTGGCTGGCAGATATCATTATTCCGCAATCAAATCCTTCCGTTCTGGTAATATAACTCACACAGGGAGTTGTTGTTACATGCAACAGGTACGAAAAACCTCCCGTAGATGTTATTCCTGCCGATAAGGCATTTTCAAACATATAAGAAGAACGTCTTGTATCTTTGCCGATCACTATTTTTGCAGCCTTTTCCTTACTGTAATACCAGCCCAAAAACTGACCGATCTTAAATGCATGCTCCGCGGTAAGTACCACTCCTGCCTTACCCCGGAATCCATCCGTACCAAAATATTTACCCATAGTTCTTTTCTCCTTTGCATTAACTGCCGGGACACCCTGTCTGGCCTCCCTTGTTCTGCCATCATATGGCCGACTGACATCGGACGGAATAAGCCAAAGCTTTCCTTCCTTCTTAGCGCCTTCGATCTTACCGTCGCGACACAGCATCGTTATGCGCCTCTCAGTCATGTTCCATTTCACGGCAGCTTCATGAACGTCGACGTATTTCATTACTACTCTCCTTTTACGGTTATCCTGCCTAAAAAGCTCCGATCATACCTTCCAAACAAAAATACCCGCTGTAAACGAAACATATTATCATACTTCATTTGTACAGCAGGTATTCATATTTGTCAAGTTATTTTTCGATTTTTATGTCAAGTTATCGTTTTGTATCTTGATGTTTATATCTGTATCTTGACATTTATTAACATGTTTTATCTTGATATTTCAAATTTAATATGCGCCGGATTCAGGCAAAAGGACCGGCCACGATCCTTCCTTCCCTTTTCTTTCCATAATAATCCACATCAAATATTATATCTTCACCTTCCGGTGTTTCAAACCTTTCCTCCGGTTCAAAAGCCATTCCCAGAGTATCGGAACATATCATTTTACCTTCTTTAAGAAAATCATAAACATTGGTTTCCACTCCGGGATTGCCGTTTCCTTCAACAAGCTTAACTGTAACCTCATGTTCCTCATCCACCAAAGCATCCTCCTCAAGCTCGCAAGCCTTTGCACCGTTAAAGTACGCATTTCCCCCAAACCATACCGGAAGAGGCATATAATATCTGTCTCTTGAAACCGCAGAACCCTCTCCGCAATACCCTTCAAAGTGACTTTTCCACTCTTCTTCCTTCATATAACCGTTATAGCTGGCCGTTCCTGCTTCAAGATTGCAATCATCCCATTCATTATCCGACGATCCTTCACATATTTCGATCATTCCCCGACGGACTTTGGGCTGAATGAAAATATTATTATAAAAGCGAACATCTCCGTGAAGCACCGTCATAAAACCGGTTATTTCCGTTCTGTGCGGCATATGTATCGGAGTATATCTGGGGGAAGCATATTTTTCACTTCCGTTAGTGACTCCTCTGCCAACTCCCGATACCGCGCCATAGAACAGATTATGCACAAACGCCACTCCCTGGGTAGGGATCCTGACACACCGCTCTGATAACATTATGTTATTGTCTACAAGAGTAGGACCATGTGCGATCTCTATCCATAAATCCTCTCCCATACCAAGACCTTCGGTAAATTCCGGCTTAAGCAGGTGATCTCTGGACATACAATTATCATGAAACAGATTGGAACTTACACGTGTACCCTGGCATTGCCAATCAAGCCATATACCTCTGGTGCAATCGTGAAAATGATTATTCTTAATGATAACATCTATAGCAGCATGAAGCTTTATTCCGCCTATTTCTGCCCCTGCCAGATTTCTCTTATTATTTATATGATGAATATGATTATTTTCAATCACGGAAAATACACAACCCAGATTTCCCACTATACCGGTCTGACCGCAATCATGGATATTACAATTTCTTATAACATGTGATCCTATGGTTTCTTTACTCCACCCGTCGATCTGGGCAATAAGGGAACAGTCTCTCTGGGTCTGGGCACCATCTTTATATTTATATTTCAGCCATTTATTATCATTATTCTGCTGTCTGTATTTTCCAAGTGATATACCCGAACATTTGGACTCGGATATATCACAATCCTCTATTATCCAGCCCTTAGACCAATGGGGACCGATCATTCCTTCCTGCAACGCTGTGGGCGGTGCCCACTGGGTAGCCGCTTTTGTAACCGTAAAACCCTTTAAGGTAATATAATCCACATGCTCTGCCACCGGCCAGAAGCAATGAGGACGAACATTTATCTCAACACATTCCTTATTCGGATCCTTCCCTTGAAAATTAGCATATATCAGGGTTTCGTCCGCCTCCCCGGACTGACAGGTATACCAGGTATTCTTTGTAAAATCCCTGTCCCAGGAAGCATCATAAAACTCGGGCTCAAGAACCTTCGAAAGACTGTCCATCTCATACAGGGATTTACCGTTCAAAAATACCTCACCGGTATGCACCGGAATAAGGATATTAAGCCAGTCTCCGCTCACATAGGTTGTATATGGATTATAAGCCCCGAAATAACTGTTTGGCACCGCAAGTTTCCACACATCACCCTCATAATGTTCCCAGTTATCAAAAACATCGGCGCCGGTTATCACAGCACCCAGCGGCTCGCTTGACCGATATGTGATCCTTTTCTGTTTTGTACCTGCATTTACAGGATTAACATCCTCCCTGTAAATTCCGGGCAATACTATAACTTCGTCTCCCGGCATAGCAATATCTGCGGCCTGTGCTATCCTCAAAAAAGGCTTTTCATAGCTTCCGTCCCCATTTGGTTTTGAATTACTGCCAACGTAATATTCCATATCGAAACCCTCCCAAAAATGTTTATAAATACCAGGACAAAGGATCCTTAAATACATCACATACTGGTTTCGGATTATAATCATCATCAAACAAAAGAGGACAATGACGATGGTTTTTCCCAAATCCTTCTCCCTTTGCATCATATTTTTGCAGCCAGGAATCTTTATCCATCAGCCCCCAGGTGGTTATTCCGCCGATATCGGTTCCCTCCGCTTCAATCCTCTTAAGTGCCCCGAAAATACCTTTGTAGTATTCCGCCTGTCCTTCATATTCCCTCAATAAAGCTTCATCACTTCCATCGTAGTCCGGACCGGCCTTAACATCCATTTCGGTTATCATTATCTTCCCTATAACTTTACCGTACTTTCCTACTGCCTCTTCAAATACTTTCACCGTCGGTTTATCAATAGAATAATGCCCCTGCATACCAAAGCCGTCTATTCTGGCTCCGGGCATATCTTTTACATCGGATATAAGCTTTATGATGCCCTCCATTTTGAGATCAACACATTCATTATAATCATTATAATACAGATCGACATCGGAGGGCGCATATTTGTTTGCATACTTAAACGCGTTCAATATAAATTCATTATTCCGGTATACCTTCCACCAGCTTGATTTTATCGAATGGATAGGATCGCTCAAACTGTCATCACCTTCTTCATCATCTGTTCTGTAGCTTCCCGTGGAATCACTTATCGCCTCATTAACAACATCCCAAGCGTAAAAAAGGCCATTATAGGGGGAATCCTTTCCCGTATAATATTCGAGCATGCTCTTTATATACCACTCAAGGCGTTTATCCAGAATCTCCGCCGTTACATAATCCTTAGAGGCGTCATAATCCTCATGGAAAAACCACTCCGGGGCCTGTGCATGCCATACCAGAACATGTCCCCTGACTTTCAATGGTTTATCGGGATTTAACTCATTCCACTTAAGTATCAGATCAAGCATACTGTCGGCTCTTTCATGATAAAGTGTGGGAACCGTGATCATTTCACCGTTTAATTCCTCTTCATGAAGACTGCCGGCAGGATATTCACTGTTACTGTATCCAAGCATACAATCCATCTTCAATTCATTTTCCAATGTAACGGCATTAAAATTATTACGAACGATCTCCATAAGTCGCTCATCGGTTATATTTTTACTGTTTATAGCGGCCCCGCACACAGCATCGGCACCAAATCCATCCCGGGATACCATGGCATCTCGCATACAGGTATAATTTTTCTTATCGGTACCTGTATTTGCAGCTTCTTCAGGCTCCTGCCTTTCCCGCGAAGAAGAATCTTCCAAAACCTCCGGTGTCTCCGCTTTCAAATCCTTTTCTCTATTATCCCCGGAAGTTTTTATTTCAGAAAGATCGTCTCCATCACTACCGTACAGATAACGAATATCCTCAACATACTCCGAACATCCGCTGCCAAACACTACCGACACAGAGGCAAAACATATTAAAATAACCTGTATCATTCTTTTAAATCGACACATTATTTTCCGCCTCTGCCTCCTTCATCCTCTTTTGTACTTCTCTTTCCCTCCTGGAAAAAATACAACCACAATAATCCTGTCTGTACAGACCGTATTTCTTACACAATCCGCAGGAGATCAGATAACCGTCTCGCTTTTTAAAATCAGCAGGCAAATGTTTAATACCCAATTCTTTCCAAAGCCTCTCTCCGATCTCATTTATCTTCTGCGCATTCTTCAAAGGACTGATACTTAAGGTCGTAGTAAAATAATCATACCCTTGGGTATATGCATAAACCGCAGCCTCGCGCATTCTCAGCTCATAACATTTAAAACAACGCTCTCCGCCTTCCTTGAGTTCCTCAAGACCTTTTGCCATTTCAAAAAATTTCTCCGGTTCATATCTTCCCGGAATAAATTTAATATCCGCAGCATTCTTGGGCAACGGGCCGAATTTATTTAATATTCCGTCCGGATTTATCTGCCTTAGATCCTGATTTAGCGCTTTGATAAGCCTTATCTGTTCCTCTGTTCTTTTATCAAACTCCTCCCGCGGATAAATATTGGGATTATAATATAATACCGTTATGTCAAAATACTTATTAAGATAAGATAAAACATATGAGCTGCAGGGGCCGCAACAGCTGTGTAGAAGTAAAGAAGGTCTGTATGTCAGACCTTCCAGCAGTTTTTCAAGTTCTTTTTGATAATTTCTGTTATTCATGATCAAATTCTATTTTACAAGATCAACATACTCTTGTTTACTCTTTAATCCTATACTCTTATTTTTTATCTGGCCACCCTCAAACGCTATCACCGTAGGAATACTCATTACATTATAGGTTCCCGCAAGCTCCTGTTCATCGTCCACATTTACCTTGCCAACCTTAAACTGACCTTCATATTCCTTGGCGATCTCACTGATTATGGGACCTGCCATCTTGCAGGGACCACACCAGGGTGCCCAAAAATCAACAAGCACGGGAATATCCGATTTCAATACCTCTGCTTCAAAATTATCCTTTGTCAATACCAGCTCTGCCATGCCCAATCCTCCTTATTTAGAAATTTGATCTCAGAGTATATACATAATCCCAAAGGCTACACGTCCTCCGATCAATTATCTTGATTATATCAAATTTCCAAACATTTTAAAACCATAAGATTAAGTTAAAATAAAGCTGATGTCACTTTGACACCAGCCTGTTTATATTCTTTATGACAATAGATATCGTTCCGTCAGGATTTGTAATAAACTCCACATTGTCTTTATTATTATATTCATCCATGGGTATATTTATTTCAATTCCCGTATCCGTCTTAAGATACTGCTTTTGATATTTCTTTATTGTTGATTCGCTTTGAGGACGTATCTCCTCTTTCACCATATTATACTTTTCAAGCTTCTCTTCAAACTCCTCTTTTACCGTAGGATATTCTTCATAAAGCTTTTGAGCCATTATCGTCGGAGTTATCACTCCCTCTTCCCTTATCTGATTTCCTATCACGGATTTGGTCTGAAGCTGTTTTTCTATATTATCCTCAAAATATTTATGATTTATCTGATCTACTGCCTTTGCCACTATGTTCATTCTTGTTTTTTGGGACATCTTTGCATGACAATTCAGATACAGCTCCGATAAATAGTTTATCTTTTCACCGTTTATCTCATATTTCTTTTCAACCACACGGACAGTATAGTCTTCAAGATTGATTATAACCGCCTCCGACAACTTCGAATTACCCATGGGCAGGGTTGCATGCTGCATTATTATAGAATTATAATTACTTCCGTCATCTGCATTCATTGTCATATGAACAAAACTGTCTTTATAATTGAGCTTCAATAAAGCCATATGCTCTATACCTTCATTCATAAACGTTACCACACAAAAATCAGCAGGAGGAATATCAGGATTTTTCAGCATTATATCATATAATCCGATGGCCGCTGCTTTGCTGAAATTTATAAATTCTTCCTGCGAAAAGCCCTTAAGAAGCTTATAAATTTCCGACTCTTCCTCATCAAACACGCAAAGCTTAAGATCATCGCCTGCAGCCACCTTATATATATGACTCCTTATAAGATCATTTAACTCTTCATGTCTTTCCAACACATATTCCGATAAAACCGGAGTTCCTACCGCCGTATCCAGAATATGAACGATCGCATTTGTTATTATTATTTCATCCTTTAACATATTTAAAGATCACCTTTTAATCAATTATTAATATGCGCTTAATTTATCGTTACTGTCATCCGTTGTTTTATCTATATCCTTTATACAAACATAATATGATATATTTTCATTTACCGAAACCAGTACTCTATCCCCCTTCTTTTTATGCATAAGGGCTTTTCCCATCGGCGAATCAATACTTATAAGTCCGTTTAATGAATCCGAACGGATCGTAGTTACTATTTTATATTTTTCCTCTGAATGATCATCCTCAAATTCTACGGTCACCATATTATTGATCCCTACTTCATCATCTGCAGAACCGTCATCTATAACTATAGCTGTCTTTATCATTCTCTCCAGATATCTTATTCGGCTTTCATTTCGGTTTTTCTCCTGTTTGGCTGCCTTATATTCAAAATTTTCGGACAGATCTCCATGTGCCCTTGCCACTTTAACATGCTCAAGTAACTCCGGTCTTAAAACAACTTTCCTGTATTCGATCTCCTTTTCCATTTTTTTAATATCCGATTCCGTCAACCTGTCTTTCATCTCATCCTCCATATATGATATCAACCCGTAAATCCTTCAACTATACCGGTGTGTATCATACTATAACATCTTTATAATATAATTTAACCAATTCATATTTTGTATAAACATTCTGTCCTTTTCCGCCTTCAAATAAACGTTTAAGCTCCCAAACCGCAGTAGATGCAATATTATAAAAATCCTGCCGAACGGTATTCATCTGTTTTCCGACGTATCCCATTAAAGTTATACCGTCAAAGCCGCATACCGGTCTGAAAATATCCATTTCGATAAGGGCATTCATCGCACCTATAGCCATTAGATCCGAAGCCGCAACAACAGCGTCCTTTCTTTTTGCATACTTAAAGGTAAGTTCTCTTGCCTTAAGCTCGGAAAAATCCCCATTCCTTACAAGCATCTTAAGATTTAACTCCTCCGCCAGACGTTTCATTCCTTTAAGTCGTTCATCCGTTACATATCCGTTATCTTTTCCTTCAAGATACAGAACACTTTCACACTTATTTTCCGTAATTGTTTTTTTTGCCACCTCATACTGGGCTTCAGCATTATCAACCCAGACTGTAGAAGTGTTATCATTTATCAAAGGAACATCTACCAGAACACTTTTAAAGGATCCTGTCTCAACCAGTTCCCTAAGATATCTGTCTTCCTTCGTCATCCCGCATATTATAATACCCGTGATCCCCTGAGACTGTAAATATCTTGTTATCTCCTCAGGAGTCATATGCTTTATCATTGACAAAAAAATAGTGATAATTTCCATATTTACTTCCATAGCCGCATTTAATGCACCATGAATATATTGAAGCGTTATTTCATCAATAACCTGTGTTCCTGCATTTAAATTCAATAAAAGAGCTGTTCGTGCGGTCTGCTTTGAAGACAATGAAGCAGCTATGGTATTGGGTATATAATTTAATTCATGAATCGCTTCCCTGACCTTGCGTTTGGTTTCTTCACTTACGTAAGGATAGTTATTCAATACCTTTGATACTGTTGATATAGCCACACCGGCTTTCTTTGCCACATCCCATATGGTATTCATATAATATAAATATATTCTCCTGTTTTACGATTATATTTTTATCCGTCCTCGGTTTTTTTCTTTCCGATACAATAAGAAGGAAGATATAATTCCAAAAGCCGTTCCAGCCCCCTGCCCGATACCGGTTTGCCTATCACGTCTTTAAATCCTTCCCTTTTATACATTTCCCTGGTTTTGAAGCTTTCATTAAAACAAAGCGCTATACAAACCATATTTTCATTTACAATATAACCCTCCCTTATTAAATGCATAAGCTGAATACCGCTCATATCCGAAATCATATTTGCGATTATAACAATATCATAATAATTATAGCTTAACAATTTAAGAGCTTCCCGGCCGGTATAGGCGCTGTCAATATGTACCCTTGTTCTTTTTAACAAAGCTCTGAATACATTTACACCCATTTCGGTTTCCTCAACGATCAACACATTTGCTCTTGGTGCATACAAAAATTCCCGATTCTCCGGAGGCTGAATATACTCACCCTCCGATTCCTGGAATTCATCATCTTCCGTTCCCATAGTAAGCTCAAGTCTTGATTCTTCTATCCCGCCTTCGGAATATTTTAATATACTGTCTGCGGCATCCATTATATTAATGATCCTGTCACTGACAAAAGAAGGTACATTATACCTAAGGATCATCTCAGCCATTCCCTTAACAGACTGAATATAATTTTTTATCTGCCGATCTTTCCATAAAAGATATTTGCGAAAGGTGTTATGATCCCGTTCCTCTTCCTCCTTTATAACATATATTCTTGAATATATATTTTTTGTTATATATATTATATGTATCAGGCGCACAAACAGATAAATTCCCAGTATGACGGAAACAGTACCTCCATCCTTTCCATAATATTCCCCGGGCAGGGGATTGGGTATAAAACCTATTAATATATATATAAGCGGAAACAACAACACTTCCGGATTTAATTCATCATATCGCTTTAATAAGATCTTGACTATCGGAAATATCAGAAACATAAAAGACGGAATAAAATTTCTCAGAAACAGATAGCTTATACAGTTGATCATACAATAAACAATTTCTCTTACATCAAAGAACCCTTTATTTCCCCGCACGGTCATAATTAAAATAATTTCGATAACACACGCAAAAAAAGGCATGATAACATACCATCTTAAGGAGTTAATATCATTACCTGTACGGAGGCGTATATTAAATATATATATGATCAGTGTAACAATATAATTAGAAATACAGCCATTTATAACTTGATGCTTGACCTTCCAGTTATCCCTGTTACCTCTGTCTTTTCCTTTAATAGAAAAATATATTATCTCATCTTCTATATCTTTTTTTATATTATTCAGCATCATTACCGGTCTCACCGGCCCACCCCTCATCTTCATATTCGGTATTTTCACTAAGAAGCAATACATTTTTTAGAAGTTTATTGGCCTTTAAAATTTCATCCGTATATTCCAAAACATCATTTTTCCCATTTCCCGGTCCCTTAAGAATCTCCTTACAGGACTTATCGATAATATCAGTGTAAACGAGACAATTCCGACTCAGCTTACAAGCCACAACCTCCTGCGCTTTCAGAGTAGCTTCAATTTCTCCGGATTTAATAAGAGCCTTTTTTTTAAGAACATTTTGTCCCATATAAGCATGCACAAATTGCAGCATCCCAAAAAGGAAACACATGAATCTGAAACTATTAGGCATTGCTTTTATACAATAATTCCCGTCAATGTTATAAATACACAATAAGACTATAAAAGCCACGAATTCCATACCTATCTGATACTTAAGCCATCTCGGATCTTTATAATAACAGGAAAGAATTATAGGAACAAACAGAAATATCCATATTTCCGGAATATCTTTATAAATAAATACATTATGTGAATACATAATAAAATACAGAAATGTTCCGGTAAGAATGTATAAATCCGACGTATAAAATTCAGGTTCTCTGTTCCGGGAAAAATAATTCCAGATATTTAAAAGAAATATTACCGAAAGATCAAGGACCACCGGACAAACAATAAATTTCCAAAAACCATTGATCCCATAACCAAAATATTTATTCAGATAATAATATATGATCGTATATATCAGAAAATTAAACCAGACAACACCGAATTTATTCTGAATACTGTTTAACGGTATTGCCCTCAATTCTCCAAATATCCCAACCCTTTCCGGATCAAACAGGTACTCAAAAATTCTTTTAAACAACTCTCTTAACATATTCCGCTTCCATCCAGGACCACAAATTATTTTTCTTTAGCCATTGCCACAAGATCATCCACCGTACTCTGTTTAGGCTTTAAAAGAGACGAGAGTAATTCCTCCTGCTCTTCCTTTTCCGAAGCCTTTTTATCAATTACCGTTTCACTATTATCGGCATCGGCAGCCATAGCCGCAAATACATCATCTACACTGTTTTGTTTGGCGTCCGCAAATTGAGCCATTATCCTTGCAACCTCATCATCCATCTCCTTGCTTCCGGTAGAGGAATCCAAAGGATTATCATTATCGGAGTTTTCAGCCATGGCTGCAAAAACATCGTCCACACTGTTTTGTTTGGCATCCGCAAATTGAGCCATTATCCTTGCAACCTCATCATCCATCTCCTTATTGCCGGTCGCAGATACCGGCTGTTCGTCCTTAACAGTTTCCTCAGATGTATCTGTTGCTTCCGCTTTTTTTAACAGCTTATTAGCATCATATTCATACCATTTTATAATAGGATTATGTCGATCGTACATTTAAGCCTCCCTTTCATCCAATATTCCCGTCCGCAAAATATTGCTGTGTTTCTCAAAGAAAAGCATCTTCCTTATACATTTACAGTATATCATTTTTCCCAAAGTTATGCTATACTATGACCCGATACTTGTTTTTTTATCACATAAAAAACATAAAGTTGTAAACCGGCGAGGGACCGTGTCATCAGGCTGATCACCGGAACCAAACAGGAGGAATATATATGGATATTGTATGTTTAGATATGGAAGGCGTTCTTGTTCCGGAAATATGGATCGCTTTTTCCAAAGCTACCGGTATCGAAGAACTTAAACTCACTACCAGGGATGAACCCGATTATGACAAATTAATGAATTACAGATTAAAAATCCTTAAAGAACATGGACTTGGTCTGAAAGAAATTCAAAATACAATAGCTTCCATAGATCCCTTCCCCGGGGCCCTTGAATTTCTTAACGAGCTTCGCGAATTAACCCAAGTCATAATACTAAGCGATACCTTTACCCAATTTGCCATGCCTCTTATGAAAAAGCTTAATTATCCGACTATCTTCTGTAATACACTCACGGTAAATTCAGCCGGAGAGATCACAGGATATAAAATGAGATGTGCACATTCAAAATTAACCACGGTAAAAGCGCTTCAGTCTATGGGCTTTGATACGATAGCCTCCGGAGACAGTTTTAACGATCTGGAAATGATACAGCAGAGCAAAGCAGGTTTTCTCTTCAGAAGTACGGAACAGATAAAAAAAAATCATCCCCAATATCCGGCCTTCGAAGAATATAATGAACTTTTAAACGCAATAAAAAAGGAACTGTCATAAGCAGTTCCTTTTTATATAACCATCAATCCACGTCCCTCGGTTCAACCTTCAGATCATTTTCCTCCAATATATCCAAAAGTTCTTTATAGTCACTTTGGTAAGCATGGGCATTTGTAGACACCTTTTTATGATTTGCCACAGATGCTGCGGATTTTGCAATAGGCTGTATGGTACCGGCTCCCGCAATACATCCTCCCGGACATGCCATACCTTCAAGCAGATAACCATTATATTTTCCGGCTTTTGCAACCATCATCATTTTTCTGCACTCTTCAAGCCCCTCGGCACTTACAACATTTATCTCTTTATCGGGATACATCTCCTTAATACAATTCACAACAGCACCGGCTACCCCGCCGCTTACGGCAAAACCTCTGCCGTCACCGCTGGCCCCATGCATTGTATCATCTTCCGGCAGCTTTTCAAAATCTACATCTCTGGCTTCAAACATTCCCATAACCTCTTCAAAGGTTAACACAAAATCTATATCACTTCTTATGGACCGTCTTGAAGCCTCAAGCTTTTTTGCCGCACAGGGTCCTATAAAAGCCACCTTACAGCCGGGATGCTTTTGTTTTATAAGCCTTCCCGTAAGCACCATAGGTGTAAGCGCCATAGAAATACAATTAGCCTGTTCCGGAAACAGTTTTTTTGCCATTACGGACCAGGCCGGGCAACAGGAGGTACCCATAAAAGGAATATTCTGTGGAACATTTTCCACAAAGTCCTTAGCCTCCTGAAGCGTACATAAATCCGCTCCTATGGCAACCTCCACCACATCCTTAAAACCCAATGCCTGAAAAGCCGGTCTCATTTTTCCGGGAGTGAAGGAAGGACCAAACTGTCCCGTAGCCGCAGGTGCAATGGCCGCATAAACCGGTACATCACTTTTGATCGCCTGAATAACCTGAAATATCTGTGCTTTGTCGGCTATGGCACCAAAGGGGCAGTTAGCAAGACACATGCCGCAGGATACGCATTTTTCCTGATCTATCTGGGCCCTCCCATATTCATCCGAATGAATAGCTTTCATTCCGCAAGCCTTTACACAAGGCCTTTCAAGTCTTATTATCGCGTGATAAGGACAGGCCTCAATACATTTACCACACTTAATACATTTATCTTTATCAATTACCGAACGTCCATTCTTTATAGTTATTGCGCCTTTGGGGCAAACCTCTTTACAGGCATGTGCAAAACACCCCTGACAGGCGTCGGTAACCTTAACTTCATTATCGGGGCAGGCATGACAGGCAAATTTAATAATATTTATAAGCGGCGGCTGATAATATTTTTCAGGTTTTACACACTCCTGTGCTCCCTGGGTTACAGGAGCCTGTTCCGCTGCAGAACGCAAAGACAATCCCATAGCCATTCTCATACGTTCACGTACTATAGCTCGTTCAATGAACACACTGTCCCTGTACACCGCCATTTCTCCGGGGATAACATTATACGGAATTTCCTCCATTCTGGATAAATCCCCATCTTTATAATCATAAGAGAGTTTTGCAACCTCAGCATATACTCTTTTTCTAAGATCATTTACCGATGTATAAATACCTCTCATTTAATACCTCCCTACCACTCCTCTTTTACGGCCCGTAATCGCTTTAACATTTCATCATATTGTCCGTACATTTTCTGAGTCTCATTTTCAAGCAAATAATAGTGCATTATATACGGAACAAGCAAGACCAGCAATATAGCTATCAAAGCCAGCATATATACTGCCCCCGACACTATATATACGCCTACCGCCATAAAAGTCAGAATGGCAAAAAGCATTGTTACGATCAAATGTATAAGTCTTTCATGCTGAAAAAACCCGATCTGGATCAGATGCTCCTCTATAATGGATTCCCAATCCGTTTCCTCATTTCCCGAATTCAGAATATTATCAATCCTGTTTCTGTAGTTTAAAATACGTTCCTTCATAACCCTGTAAATCCTGTCTGTTCTTTCCTTACACAATTATTTATGATTCCAGTTTACCTATAAAAGCCTTCAATCTTCCGTCAGGTGAATTAAATAATTCCTCAGGCGTTCCCTGGGAATGAATTATACCATTTTCCATAAACAGCACTCTGTCGCTTACTTCACGTGCAAATTTCATTTCGTGTGTAACAATAACCATAGTCATATGATTTTTAGCAAGATCCTTTATTACCTTCAGAACCTCCGAAGTTAATTCCGGATCAAGTGCCGATGTGGGTTCATCAAAAAAAAGCACCTCAGGCTTTGTCGCAAGGGCTCTGGCTATTGAAACTCTCTGCTTCTGGCCTCCTGACAGATTCTCCGGATATGCATCGGCTTTATCTTCAAGACCCAGTCTTTTTAAAAGCTCCTTGGCCCTTTCTTTTGCCGTCGTCCAATCTGCCGTTTTGGTTATAACTACAGGTTCGGCTATATTTCTTAATACCGAATAATGAGGAAAAAGGTTAAAATTCTGAAATACCAGTCCGAAATATTTCCTTATTTTCCTCCGCGTTTTCTTATCGGCATATACAACATTTCCGCTTTCATCTGTGGCTGCTGTATTACCGGCATATATCAAAGAGCCTCCGTCAATTTTCTCAAGCATTGTTGCACACCTTAATACGGTAGACTTTCCCGAACCGGAGGGACCTATTATGGAAATCACCTCGCCACGTTTTACACTTAAAGATATATCCCTAAGGACTTCCTTACCATCAAAGGATTTCCTCAAATTTTTAATTTCTAACAGAACTTCCTCCATATTATTATCTGTACCCATTACATCTCCCTTAAACGACCGTAAAAACCCAACCCAAGCCCTTACTGTTATCTTCCGGACCTCATAAACCGGTTTCTAATAATAATTCAAACGTTTTTCTATTTTTTCCATTATAAAAGCCACTACATAATTAAATACAAAATAGAAAAGACCGGCAACCATAAGAGGACCGACGCTGGCCTGTTTGGCTGCAATCTGTTTGGCAATGGTAAACATCTCCGCCTGTGCAAGAACAAAAGCCAGCGAAGTGTCTTTTACCAGCGTTATGGTTTCATTTGTAACACTGGGAAGTATTATCCTTATTACCTGCGGCATTATTATCCTTAAGAAGGTCTGTACTTTACTATACCCCAATACTTTGGCAGCTTCATACTGCCCCTTGGGAATGGCTTCTATACCGCCTCTGTATATTTCTGCAAAATATGCTGCATAATTAATGGAAAAAGCTATAATGATCGCAGGAAACCGAAAATTCTTAAGCTTTACGGAAAACAGATAAAACGGAGCAAAATAAACTACGATCAGCTGAAGCATCAAAGGTGTACCGCGCATTATAGCTATATAAAATTTCACAACAGCTCTCAGAATTTTATTTTTGGACATTCTCCCAAGAGCAACTAACAGTCCGAGGGGCAGGGAAAACAAAAGTGTTAATATAAAAATCTGCACTGATGTAAACATACCCGCCATTAATTGCATTAACATTACGTTAAATTTCATAACACCCTTCCCAATTTTGTAATTTACCTTCAGTATCCGGCAAAAGGATCATCAGAATTCCCGATGATCTGCTCCTTACATATCCTCCGGTTTGAATTTATATTGCTATTTACCGATACAGATAGATTCCTCCATACCAAAATCAGAATAATCCCCGGCTATTTTCAGTATCGTTCCATCCTCAGCCATCTCCAAAAGGACTTTCTCAACTTCATCCTTAAGTTCGGTATTTCCCTTTAAAAACCCTATCCCGTACTGTTCCGAAGAGAGTTGTTCATCAAGGATCATATATCCCTGACCCTTTTGCTGTATCTGATAATTAGCCACTCCTATATCGATAGCCAGGGCCTCAATAGCTCCGGCCTCAAGATCCATAAATGCAGTATTGTAATCAGAATACTGAATAAGCTTTGTAAAGGTATCGGCAAGCTCCGAAGAATCGCCTTCAAGAGCGGCAAGGGCTGAAGAATCCTTCTGAACTCCTACTGTTTTATCCTTAAGATCACTAAGCTTAATAATTCCCGAATCCTCTTTTACTACAAAAACCTGAGAATTATCTACATAGGGAACAGTCCATTCGTAATCATCCTCACGTCCCTGAATAGTAAAACCGTTCCATATACAATCAATAGCTCCGGAAGATAATTCCATATCCTTGGCATCCCAGTCAATAGGCTGTTTAACCAGTTCCCAGCCCTTTCGCTCACAAAGCTCTTTGGCAAGGTCCAGATCAAATCCCACATATTCTCCCTTATCATCCATATAACCGTAAGGAGGAAATTCAGCATCAAAACCAACGGTAAACGTTGATCTGTCACTTTTGCTGTTTGTACCTGCTCCCGCCGCCTGTTTCTGAGAAGAAGCCGCACATCCTGTTATCATAAATACCGACATCATCGTTGCCATTAAAATCACTGATATTTTTTTCATAAACAACCCTCACATTTCTTTTATTTTATCTGAAAATATATCCTTTTAATGTGTGATTGTCAATATAAAGTCCCAAATAAAACCGGTCAATGCTCATTCCACCACCACAAAAAACTCTTCTTTTTTATCTTGTAGGTGATCTTTTTGCTTCCTCCGAACCCACCGGTCCCGTAAACGGTCACTTCTGCCTTCCCGTTATTACGGTTGTTTTTATAAGTACTTTCATCAATCTCAAAAGTAACATCCGTCATAGGATTTCCACCGTATTCCCAGATAATATCGTTAGCTGACAAAGTAACTACACTTCCGGTAAAAATCTTAGGCTCGACAGTTGCCTTAAGTTTGCCGATATCATTGCCCTTTTTCAGGATTCTGTAACTTTCAGTTATACTACCGGTATATGTTGTACCGTTTCCTGTCACCTTCACATAAACAGGGGTTCCCGCAGGCAGGATATCATTATTGGAAATCTCCTTCTCACAGCTTTCATCATAATAATAATTAACTGTCTTTTGATAATCTTTTCCCGCACTTAATACTTTCCCGTTTTCATCAACAACCCTGACACCGGCTTTCCACTTGCCTGCTTTACTCTGTTCCTCCTGATCATTTATCAAAACCTTTATTCCCGAAACCTTCATATCGGCGGCACTTATCGCAAAGGTTGTGCTTATATCCGTACCCTTGAAATTTCCCTTACCCATTACCTTTACAGTGGGGAGCTTTTTAGAAGCTGTACCATCATTTACTGCCTTATTATTGATATATGAAACGGAATAGTCTGTCCCCTGTGTCAGAACGACATCATTAAACTTTACTACCGGCTTAGGTTCTACTCCGGCCTTTGTATATGCATAGGAATTTTCATCCAATGATACGGAAAAGGCATCATCTGTATCCTTTGAAATATCAAAAGGTGTGATCCTAAAGGTCTTCTTTACAGATCCGCTGTAACCGTTCATTCCTATGATCACCATGGTCGCTGTCCCTGCATTGAGATTGTTTTCATAAATTACCGTATAATCTTTGAATTTTTTTAATGTTTGTGCTTCCGAACCTTTATTTTCTTTATAACTTAAGGTCACTTCCTGTACCTGTTTGATCCCATTATATGGTACTTGTTTTTCAAATCCGGTGATACCGGCTTTACTTATGGGAATGCCTGTTATCTTAAAAGTTACGGTTTTGCTTCCGATATACCCTTTTTCGGGAATACCCTGAATGGTTGCCGTTGCCGTTCCGGGATACCTGTTATTATTATATGTAACCGTATAATCCTCATCCTTAACAAGAACGGTTTTCCCGTTCTTTACTATCAGGTCTTCCGTAAGCAGTTCTATATAGTTACCTGTATAGGACTGATCTGCGATCTTCCCTATACTCAGCTTATTTACCGGAATCACTTCCGGACCGGCAATGATAAAGGATTTTATCACAGAGCCCGTAAAGTTACCGTTCCCTGTTACTTTAGCATAATACGTCCCCGGAAGCTTCGGCTCAACCTCCGTTATGCATTCCTCTTCCGTATAATAAGTTACATTAAGATCCTTTTTATTAACCAGTTTCTTATTGTTATAAACGAGAACGGGAATAGGCTTATAAGCCTTTTTCGCATTGTAAGAAACTTCGGGAATATCTGAAATTTTCAGATCTTTACCGGAAATATCCTTTTTTGCGATGGTAAATGTATGGGTATCCTGTCCGTTGTAATTCCCTTTTCCTTTAACGATCACCGTGGGAGCTTTCTTTATATCAAACTGACTGTCTCCCTCTTTATATGTGTAGGCTTCCTTATTATTTTTATACGAAACCGTATAATCCGTCTTTTCATCGAGCAATTCTATTCCGTCATACACATATATTTTCGGTGTCAATGCCTTGCCGGTATATACCATGGCATCATCTTCTATTTCCTTTATCCATATACCGCCCCGGGGGACGATCGTAAGAGTACAGGAAGCGGACTTGGTGTTGTCATACTTGGATGTGGCAGTGATAACTGCTGTCCCACCCTTTATTGCTGTGACATGTCCTCCACTCTCCGTTACCGTTGCGACTTCCGGATCAGAGCTATTCCAGCTAATCGACTTCGATTCTGCATTAAAAGGCACAATAGTTGCACAGAGGTCAATTTCTTCCCCCACAAGCAGGTTGACTGAGCTCTCATTGAGGACTATGCCGGTCACAGGAACAATTATCTGTGAAGTAATGCATTCCGCATTCGTGTAAGTATTATCCCTGACCTTTACCCTATACCAGACATAATATTTCCCGCGTTTAACTCCTCGGGGAATGAGTGTTGACCAATTTTCGGTCTGCGACTCAATTCCTGCACTTCCTAAGCGGTATTCTAACTCTCCTCCCAGAGCCTCTCCTGCTTCAACCAGTTCCTGTGATGCTCCGGAAAAGATAAGTTCTTTTGCTTTCGGCTTTATGGCTGCACCGGCGATCGTAACCACAATGGGTTCTTTTGCGTAAATATTTTTATAGTTTTCTTCAAAAACCACCCTGTAATAGACATAATATTTTCCGGCCTCTGTCGCTTTAGGAATGGCTTTTTGATAATCGTCATCCGATGGTTTGATACAGTTATCTGATACAAGCGCATACTCAAGTGAGCCATAATATACACTGTTTTTGCTTATAAGTTCCTGGGCATACCCCTGGTAATAAAGACCATCCTTACTTACAACTTCAGGTTCTCCTATATATTTACATCTGATAACACGTTTTTGCTCGACATTATTACCACTTACCTGATTATCATTTACCCGGTTTTCACTCAGATATGACATATATGTATATCCCTCGGGCGCTTCCAGGGTAAGTGTATATTTTGTAGTATCAATACTGTCTTTTACGGTTTTGTATATATTTGTGATATCCAGACTCCAGTTCCATACTTCCTTGGTCTCTGTCCCTTCTGTAACAATAGTCGGACTCACCACCTTACTTTTCACGATATTTCCTCTGCCATCAAGCAGGTTAAAGGATACCGAATCAGGCCGTTTCCCTTTTTCGTCATTATTATCATCCCATTCCATGACTCCGTTTAACAAGATGTTTCCGGAAAAGCCGTGGACATTTACAACTTCAAAATCGTTTACCAATATGGTATAACCCGTTGAAGTATCTGTAGCTTCTAGGCCTGTCTTATCTTCTTTCAGGGTATACTTAACCAGTTTACCGTTTTCATATTTAGGTAAATCCCCAAAATCATGAGCCCAGTTATCCTTTTGGGTCACAAGCACTGAATCGATCTCTGTACCATTTTTATATAGACGAAGGGTTACACTTTGAGGACGTACACCATCCTTATCATCATAATCTTCCCATCTGACTACAGCATTACACGATACGACAGAGATCGGTGTATGAGAAAGAACTATCACATAACCCATGCCTTCCTGTCCCTGTATCTCATAATAATATTCTCCCGACTTATCGACTCCGGTTGCCTTATCCCAGTCAATGGTGATACTGTCCACATTGCCTTTCACAAAACCCTTCCAGTTACTGGCTGCATTCAGTATAAGCTCTGATGTATACCCTCCGGTGATCTTCAATTTAAGCTGCGACGGTCTTTGAGTATCCGTATCATTCCCGTCTTTCCATATGACCATTACCGGAGTGGTTTTACTTTGGGTAAATATCCCGCTAAAGCTTACGGAATCAGCCTCTATATCGTATATCTGTCCGGGAAATGCTTTATTTACATTCCCGCTTCCGTCATCTACATCCCATCCGATGAAAAACGATTCCGGTTTTTCATAAATATTGTCAGGGATATCTATCTGTGATCCCTTCAAAACCTTATATTGCTGCTTCGAACAATCAAAGCCTGAAGTCACGGTTATATTGCTGTACTCCATACCATCAAAAAAATTCGTTTCCCATATTTTTTTTGACACATCTTTGGTCAGACCGTCAAATCTAACCCAGCCGTAACGTTTGCCTTTTGTACTGAAAACCTTATCTTCATCACTTCCATTAAAGAGCTTTTTCTGTATTTCTTCAGCGTAGGCTATGGGTGTTTTGATCAGATTAAAATCGGAATTTGTTGTTCCCACCGAATAGACATCATCATAATGAGTAGCTGCATCCGAAGGTATCATTGTATCGTTTTCGGCATAGAAAGCCCTTAAGCGCTGGATCTTCTCACCAACATCGCAATATTTACTCTCACTTTTACTGTTGCTATCATTCAGGTACAAGGCACCGATTGTTTCTGCATCACTTTTACTCGATCTTACAACCACTTTTCCCCTGCAATCCTTAAGCATGGGAAAATCGGAATAGGCCTTTCCGAATTCGCCGTCCTTCATATATAAAAACGACTCTCCAGTGTTAGGATTGGTAGTTTGCGACAGCTCGATCAGTTTATCTCTTATCCTTGAAAATACTATGTTATGATCATCTTCATTTTCATCAATGACTTCAGCTTCAAAGCTTAAAATGACAGTTTCGGAAGGATGATCTGTAAGAAACTCCTTTACCCATTCAAGGACCATATCAAAGGTAATATCTTTATCGTCCTTATCCTGAGCATAATATGTCCCGGCATTCAAATTTTTGCCATGGCAGACCCATAAGGTATGACCATCATCATCTGCTCCGACCACTGCATCATCTCCGACCAGACACTTCACAGGGTCTTCAGGAAGAACGTCAATTACATCGAGCTTATTAAATACCCAATCTGCAAGATCGATGGCATCCTGCTCATAAACAGAGTACCAGGTGACCATTTTATTATTCAGTCTGATATCAAGGCCGCGGACGCCGGCCTCAAGCTGCTCATCAATAAACAATTTCTGGACCTGCGCGAACTTATAGCCCGCGACCAGAGAGGCCGGAGCTCCGTTGATATCCACATCTTTTGTTCCGGAATCATGAGTGCAGGGAATATTTATCTCATTAAGCTTTCTTGTACCGGGAATGAATGACATCCAATTATTAGACTGGGGGTCCATACTTTCCGTGTCATAACCCAGCCTTTGATCCTCTTTAAGGAAGAGGACATTTTCCACTACCGGATCACTTTTGGAAGGATCCTCACAGGTTATCTCTACTGCATAACAGCCCATACTGTCCGCTTGGACCTCGATAGTATCTTTAACCTGTCCCTCGCCGACCTTTACAGCTGTGGTCTCGCCGCCTGCCTCATTTTGTGATATGCTGTAAATCCCTACCGACCAGTCCTGCCCATAACCCTTCTTTTTATCTGTAGCTATTTTTTCAACTTTGAAGGAGATTTTAACTGTTTTTCCGTCAAGGGGCTGCAACTGTGCGCCCGACGTATCATTAACACTGATAGTATATGTATTGGAATGTGAAAACGGGATGCTTTTATTATCTCTTAATTTTTCGATCGCTGCATAAGCGGCTTTTTCTTCGTCAAGTGAAGTCCGCTTTACGACAAGTTTTTTTGCATCGGATGAAAAAACTCCGGCATCGGCAGAAACAGTGACCTTTACTTCATCTACGGTCATACAGGATTGGGAAAATTCTACGGAATTTCCAGAGACTCCGTCTGAACTTACTGTTTCACTTTGTATTAAATCATCCTCACCGGTTTCTTCGATAAGGACATTTTCCTGTCCGGTTTCTTCGATAAGGATATTATCCTGATCCACATCATCAATAAGGATATTTTCCTGTTCTGTATCTTCTGTAAGGATATTATCCTGTTCTGTATCTTCAATAAGGATATTATCCTGTTCTGTATCTTCTGTAAGGATATTATCCTGCTCCGTCCCGTCTGTAAGGAGATTATTCTGATCTGTCTCTTCGGTCAGGATATCATTCCTCCCCATATCCTTCCCGTAAGTATCAGTCGCAAGTGCTGTAAACATCATATTTAGCACCAATGTAACAGATAATAATCTACACAAATATATCTTTTTATCCATGTCGCTGCCCCCTTTATACAGGTAAGTTATTTTTGCCATATACTAATCGGTTATAATTGTATCACAAAACATAACCGCAGTGACATATACGTCTGGTAATTTATAAAATATTAATAATCACCTCTGATATCGTAAGTATCTTAAGCTTACCGAACGATCACCGGAGTACCAACACTTACCATATCATACAGCATATAAGCCGCATCCTTTGGAATATTGACACACCCATGTGAACCGTTTGACTTATATATTTCTCCTCCGAATTTACTTCTCCAGGAAGCATCATGAAGTCCGATCCTGTTATTTGTAAATCTCATCCATCGATCCACCCATACATCCCAGCTTTCTCCCTTAAGACGTTTACCCGGTATCTTTTCCAATATGTAATAGGAACCGGTCGGTGTAGAACGTCCGTCTTTCGGTGTTCCGGTCACACATGGCGAAACAAGGACCGGCAAACCGTTTACATACATCGATATTGTCTGATTAGCTATGTCCACATCAACAAATGTACCTGTCGCCTGAACCGTTGCAATAATTGCTGCATTACGGGCATCCGATGCCGTCTGTAAAACCGTCACCGAACTCTGAGTTATCTGTGGCTGTAACGGTAAAGATTCTTCCGAAGCATTTGCAAGCAGCTTAATTGCCTCTGTATTTCCCTTTGCCGCGGCATTCTGAAGTTCTATTTCTCTTGCCCTGCCTTCACACTCCGCAAGTGCATTGGGATATCGTCCCTCTTTCCGGCCCTCATTGATATAGTGATCATACAAAGCTTTCTCGCCACAGCCGATCGTATTGGCAACATCAGGATAACGCTGGGCATAATAGCCTGCATCGAAATCCGCAGCATACACGGATACCCCATTAAATACCGCAATAAAAATAACTGCAAAGATAGTTGATAATTTTGTTTTCATATTTCCCTCCCTAAAATGTATTAAATTTTATCAAGAGCTTCTCTAACCGTATCCACACCAATAAGGTTCATTTTACCCTCAATATTTGTCAACTGTCCTATTGAGCTTTTGGGTATGATACAGGTTCTGAAACCAAGTTTATATGCTTCCTGGACCCGTTCCTTTACCATACTCACACTCCTTACCTCTCCGCTAAGTCCCACTTCCCCAAAAGTAACCACATCCATAGGTATATTTCTATCCTTATAACTTGATACGATCGCAAGTATTATTGCCAGGTCTATAGCCGGCTCGGATAATCTCATTCCGCCTGCAACATTTACATATGCATCACACTCACCAAGCTTTAATCCCAGTCTTTTTTCAAGTACCGCCATAAGAAGATTAACTCTGTTAATATCCGCTCCCGTAGTCTGACGCCTTGGGATTCCAAAACCGGTATGACATACAAGGGCCTGAAGTTCAATAAGCAGGGGTCTTGTACCTTCCATCGCACAAACCACCACCGAACCGCTGGCTTTTACCGGCCTGCCACTCAACATATACTCAGAGGGATTTTTCACCTCACAGAGGCCGTCATTTCTCATTTCAAATACACCTATTTCATTGGTGGATCCAAACCGGTTCTTAACCCCTCTTAATATTCTGTATGCCGCATGTCTGTCACCTTCAAAATACAATACCGTATCTACCATATGTTCCAAAACTCTTGGACCCGCAACCGTTCCTTCTTTGGTTACATGACCTACTATAAAAATGGATATGGACATACTTTTGGCAAGTCTCAAAAATAAAGCCGTAGCCTCCCTGACCTGTGAGACCGAACCCGGTGCCGAAGAAATATCTTCCGAGAACATTGTCTGGATCGAATCTATTACAACCACCTTAGGCTTTTCTTTTTTTATTGTTTCTTCTATAACGGAAAGATCGGTTTCACAAAACAGAGACAAAGACTCATCAAAATCACCTATACGTTCCGCTCTCATTTTTATCTGCTTTAGGGATTCCTCTCCCGATATATATAACACGCTTACCTTATCTAAAGACAGATTTCTGCAAACCTGAAGCAAAAGTGTGGATTTGCCTATACCGGGATCTCCTCCCACCAAAAGAAGCGAGCCCTGCACTATTCCGCCCCCAAGAACTCTGTCCAATTCACTTATATGCGTATTAATCTTATCCTCTTCGCTTAGTTCTATATTGGAAAGCTTCATAGGCTTATTGTCCGAATAAAGAGGCGATACGCCGGCGCCTGATCTTACTTTATGAGCATTCTTATTTACGGTTTCCTCCACCATAGTGTTCCAGGAATGACACCCGGGACACTGCCCCATCCATTTAGAAGATTCATATCCGCAATTATTGCAAAAAAATACTGTCGTTAATTTTCCCTTTGCCATTTAAAACCTCTTGTATTTTATTAAATCATTCTATATTGTACCCGATACAGGTATCCTCTTTATCCGGCCGCTCAATGCAGAAATAACTAAAGCTGCGTACTGCCTAACGGCTCACACAGCTTTAATATGATCTAAATCCACATTTTTATGACATTTATCATAACCTGATCGCCACCGGAACATCCCCGTTTCCTGCCAGTTCAACACTAAAGCTTAACTTCCCTCCAAGATTACTCTTAACTTTTCCAGTGCTTTTTCCGTCGATCATAATCTCATACTCTGTATCCTCTCTTACTCCGACAGTTATCTGTGCATCTTCATTTCCGCATACGGTAAAATAAACCCCTTCATTGGTAGCTTTAAAACCGTGCACACAGGTTCCGGGAACAGATTCATAAACAAACATTCCGTCTCTTTCAAGTTTTGTGATTTCCTTAAAGGTTTTTACCTTATAAATATTTCCGGCACATTCGTGATCATCTTTTTTTGCCTTTTCATTCAGTTCATAATTTCCGAAACTAAGACCGCCATCTGCTTCGGTTTTTATCAATTCACTTATAACTGCCATTTTACCTTTCTCCTTCCTGAATCAAAATTTCATCCTTTTTCATCAGTACTCTGACTTTATCATTTTCTTTGATCTTCCCTTCCAAGACGGCCTCGGCAAGTTTGTCTTCAAGCATAGTCTGAATAGCCCTCTTCAAAGGTCTTGCACCAAATTTTTTATCTGCACCCTTAAGTGCGATATGCTTCTTTACGGAATCAGCCACTGTAAGGGATACATTCATCTCCTCCTTCATTCTTAAAGCAAGCTGGTTTACAAGTAATGTGACTATCTTCTTCATATTATCCTGATCAAGTGCCCTAAACACTATTATCTCATCTATACGGTTAATAAATTCAGGTTTAAAGATCCTTTTAACTTCTTCCATTACTCCGGATTTCATTTTACTGTGATCCGCCTCGGCATTATTTTCCGTTATAAACCCTAAATGCTTAGGTTCGATAATCCGATTGGCTCCTGCATTGCTTGTCATTATTATAACACAATTTTTAAAAGAAACCTTACGTCCGTTTGAATCTGTAATATTCCCTTCATCCAAAACCTGAAGCAAAATATTAAATACATCCGGGTGAGCCTTTTCAATTTCATCAAAAAGTACTACCGAATACGGATTTCTACGAACTTTCTCCGACAGCTGACCGCCCTCCTCAAAGCCCACATATCCCGGAGGAGAACCGATCAGTTTACTCACCGTATGCTTCTCCATATACTCCGACATATCAACTCTGATCATAGCATTTTCGGTTCCAAACAACACCTCGGTAAGAGCTTTTGAAAGTTCTGTCTTTCCAACACCTGTAGGACCCAGGAATAAGAAAGAGCCAATGGGTCTGTTCTTCTCCTTTAAACCCACCCTGCCACGCTTGATAGCCCTGGACACCGCCGAAACTGCTTCATCCTGGCCTATAACTCTTTGTTTAAGAGTCTTCTCCATCCTGTTAAGCTTGGAAGCTTCTCCCTCTTTAAGCTTGGCTATGGGAATCCTTGTCAATTCGGACACAACATCCGAAACCACCTCTTCATCTACGGTAAGAACGCCTTTTGATCCTTTGGATTTTTTCCTGTTTTTACGATCATACTCCTTCTCAAGCTCTTTCTGTTCCAGCTTAAGATCCGTAAACCTTTCCTGCTCATCCAAACGCAGTGCTTCGACTTTCTCATCTTCAATCTCTTTAAGACGAAGTCTCAGATCATCCATGGTTTCAGAACCTCTAAGTTCCTTTAACCGTATCTTTGCGGCAGATTCATCCATAAGATCTATTGCTTTATCCGGTAAAAATCTATCATTTATATATCTGTCGGAAAGCTTTACACAAGCTTCAATGGCCTCATCGGTGATCACAACTCCGTGATGCTTCTCATATTCTCCGCGTATACCCTTAAGAATACTTATCGCATCCTCCGGTGTCGGAGGTTCAACATTTATAGGCTGAAACCTTCTTTCCAAGGCCGCATCTTTCTCAATATATTTCCGGTATTCATCATGTGTGGTTGCACCTATAAGCTGCACCTCACCTCTGGAAAGCGATGGTTTTAATATATTTGATGCATCAAGAGAACCCTCTGCTCCTCCTGCTCCTATAAGAGTATGAAGCTCATCAACAAAAAGAATTATATTTTTATTCTCGGATACTTCATTGATTACTTTTTTTATACGTTCTTCAAATTCACCGCGATATTTAGTACCTGCCACCATGGATGCCATATCCAATGTTAACAAACGCTTTCCCTGCACTGTTTTGGGTACATCTCCCGAAATTATCCTTCCCGCCAATCCTTCCACTATTGCTGTCTTACCCACGCCGGGTTCTCCCACAAGACAGGGATTATTCTTGGTACGCCGGCTAAGGGTCTGGATTATCCGCTGTATTTCCGTTTCCCGGCCTATAACGGGATCAAGCTTACCCTGTTTTGCAAGTTCCGTTAAGTCTCTGCTGTATTTATCTATGAGCATCTGGGAATCCGGCATTTTACTCTGACCCTTATTGGCCAGAGACTGGATTTCATCTTTATACCTGCCGACTTCCTCACCCATCGATGCCAGAATATCCACGTACAGTTTCTGAACATTCACGCCTATAGTATTCAATATCCTGACTGCAAGATTATCATAGTCTTTTAAGATCGAAATAAAAATATGTTCCGTTCCGATCAATGTTTCATCCATAGATATTGCAACTTCCTGTGCAAGTTCCAGAATATTTATCAACTTGGGCGTATACCCGTCCGTATCCTTAACCTTTATATCAGAATCGGGTGCTATCTGCTGTTTTATAAGTTCCTTGATCCTAAGACTGCTTACTTCGTTTTTCTTAAGCACCTCGCAGACAACAGAACTGCCCTCTTCCATAAATGCCAATAAAAGATGTTCCGTTCCGATATATCCATGTTTTAGAAGTCGTGACATTCTTGATGCCACCTTTAATACTTTTTTTGCTTTTTCTGTATATTCCAATGCCATTTTATGATCTTGCCTTTTATTAGTTTGCGCTTTAGCGATTTATATCAATAAAGTTAAATTCAAAATCCTCATCGAAATCCGCAGTATCATATACGGGAGCATTAGGATCATTTTGATACTGCATCGCATTAGGATCATACATACCCTGGCCTTGACCCTGATAGCCCTGATCATATCCTTGATCATAACCCTGATTTTGATAACTCTGACCCTGATACCCGGAATTCTGATAGCCGGAATTCTGATAGCCGGAATTCTGATAACCCTGATTTTGATAACCGTATCCCTGACCGTAATATCCCTGTTGCTGACCATATCCCTGATCATAACCCTGATTTTGATAGCCTTGAACAGGATATCCCTGATTCTGATAAATCTCCTGAGAATTTACACCGCGATATCCCTGATCGTATTGAGGATACTGTGCATTTAAATTATTACGATTCTGATAATTCGAACCGTACCCGCGCTCATTACCCATACCTGCACCGCGCATATTCTCATTATCATATGATGTATCTTCTTTATACCGTCTTGATTCCCTTCTACTGTTCTTTTCGGAAATCTTTTTGGGAACTTTTTGCTTATTTCTTCTGAAGAAGCTGAATCCTTCATCTTCATCTTCATCCTCATCTTCATCTTCATCTTCATCATCAAAATCAAAGAATCTTCTCTTCCTGCCGGCAGATCTGCCATGTTTTTCAGCCTGCACCTCTTCCCGCATTGTAGGTGGATTCATCTGTTCTTCTTCGTATGATGCTCCCATGTTTCTGTCACCGTTGCCGGAGGTCCTGATAGCTTCTCTTAAGAACGCATTCTCTTCTTCATTTTCATATTGCATCTGCGCACCTCTTGTCCTTCGCGGCATATCTTTAGGAATCACAGGGGTAGCACTACTCTTTATCCCGGTTCTGTCTCCGCTACTTACGGTTACGCCTTGATTCTGAGATTCCTGCCTTCCCGCCCGGGGATTTGATACTCGCGCTGCAGAAGCTGCTACCGAAGCCACCGCTGCCGCAGAGATTTCTTCAGTATTGGAGGCACGTTTGCTTATGGCTGCAGCGGTTTTCTTTACCGGTGCAACAGATGAAGTACTTATTATCGGACCGTTTTCGTTTTCTTTCTTACCTTCAACGATATTTTCAGTCTTTCGTTGTTCCGGTACGGGTTTAAGTATTTTATCGGCTTTTTCTCCGTCTGCCTTCTTAACCTTAACCGTTTTCTTCTGCTTATGCTCGGGATCCTGATTAGTCCTGTATCTTTCCGGTAATGAATCGGTATTATTTCCTAATGGACGTCTTTTATCCGATGCCGCATTCTTTAATACTGATTCCATCTCAGACCAGTCTATATCTGTTGTTTCTTCTACAGGCTCGTTTTTATGTCTTTTTTTCTCTCTTATTACTCTCGGCTTTAAAACATCCGCTTCATCCTCTACTTTTGAAGACACCGCGACTGCTGCCGGCTTCTTGACAGGTTGTTTTACAACCCTGTGGACTTCTTCGTCGTCATCATCTTCATCGTCTTCGTCATCGTCTTCGTCATCGTCTTCATCTTCGTCGTCATCATCGTCATTTACATCATCGTCTTCATCATCATCGTCTTCATCTTCGTCGTCATCATCGTCATCTTCGTATTCGTCTTCATCGTCGTCTTCATCGTCTTCATCTTCGTCGTCATCAAGCATTCTTCTCGGTTTTCTCTCTCTTAAACGTGGATCTAAGGGAATATCATCATAATCATCCTCTTCGTCATCACCGGCTTTTCCGAGTTTCACAGCCATAACGATAACGATGATCAACAGTATCAATAACAGTATTGCCAATCCGCAAATTATAATAAGCCTTAATCTGAGAGGTTTTTCATATTTTTCTGCTGCTGCTTCAGTTGCAGCCTGGGTTATAGGTATCTGATTACCTTCACCATCTACCGCATTTCTTATTACCTGAAGATATCTCTGGTAGGTTCCTTCCTTCTGATCATACAGGTACCAGCCTTCATTACCTTCCGAACTTATTGCATAAACCAGAAAGAAATCCTGACTCGATACACCTCCGTCACTAAATACCGCCTGTGCTTCCGAATTGCCCGAAACACTTGAATCCACCGGCACATAAGCCTCTAAGGTTTTTTCATTCCACATAAGTGTTGCCTTTGTGAAATTAAGCGGAACTTCAACGTTTGAAGGAGCTTTTAATACAATAATATACTTGTTTTCAATACCTCTTATCATGCGATAATCCGTCAACTCACCGGTATTCTGATCGATTATGCAAAAACCGCCCGTATTGGTTGCTTCATCCGTAACATAAACCATCAATATGTTTCCCATATCAAACTGAGCAGCTTCTATCATAGTTCCGCTATAAGTAGCAGTTGTCTTATGAAACAACTCCGGCATCATCTCATCCGGAAATACCGTTGATATAGTCTTAGTGCCATCCAAGGACATAACCGTGCCGGCTTCCACTCCTGTATCGGAAGTCTGTGCAGCCGCCGAACTCATAGCCGCCGCCGTATCTTCACCTTCCACACTAAGTGAAATACTGCCTGTGGCCGGTTCCGCCCCTTCTTCACCAAAATCCGCAGTTATATAAACCTCCGCAGTTCCCCCGGACAAAACCATAAATGTGATTTTTGCTTCGGAATCGGTAAAGGTAAGCTTACCTCCTCCACCGCCATAAGTTTTATCACTCTCTGTAAAGGCCAGTCTATTCTCATCATATTCCACCGAAATATCCGGAGCTTCCGCCTGATCTCCTTCCGATCCGGCAGTATATGATACCACAATGGAATCGCCAACTGCGGCAGTCTCTTTGTCGACCGTTACATTAACAGAAGTCGCTGCCCATAAAGGTGTTGCGGGCATCATTAACGTGAATCCGGCAATTAATAAAATTGCAAATGATTTGATTTTTGTCCGTAGCATACAGACCCCTCCCCGATTTAATTATAAATTTCTCTGCACGTATAAAGTATATGTTCTAATGTTACCGTTTTGAGCCTTACAAACAATCAGTATCGTATTTGTTCCAACCTCCAGATTGACAATACCGGCTCCCCCTACCACAGATGTGGCTGCTACCGGCGAAGCACTGATATTTATGGATGTCACCGAATTATCTACCGTAAGATAATATGTGTCTACCGCCGAATTAAACTGCGGTGCAATAACCATCCCGTCTACCGACAGACCCGAAAGATAATTATTCGGATTTGATTCTCCTGTGGGCTTTTCACAAGGTGCTTCAGGCATATTATAATAGTATGGAATCCTAAACACAAGCGTAGTATTCATATCGGAATACGCTTTTCTCATTTTTGCGGACTCCGACGATGCCGCCTGAATATTACTCATATACTGATGTTTATATATGCCGTTTTCCCTGTTTACAACATTAAACTTTTCAAAGTATAACGTATTTTGACCCTTTTTTACATACTTATCCGAAAGATATTTTGCACTGCCCAGGATTGATTTATATCTGCTGTTCCAAGGCCTGAAAAATTCCTCATCATATTTTGAGGCATAAATAAGGCCGTTTATTATCGGTCCTCGTCCGTTTGCTTCATATGCACCTATATTAAAATAGTTAAATACCCCTTCATATCCGCCCACGGTACCGGAAATGCTCTGAGACCGACCATACAAACCCTGTTCCTGCAATATTCTTGTTGCTAAATGATACGGGCTTATACCGGTTGCCCTTGCGGTTTCCGTTATTACACTCACATAACTTCTGGGGGCCCCATCCGTATCAATAAATTCCGAATCAAGGAAGGAACCCTTAATAATATTGGCAACTCCCTGCTCGTTTTGATAATCAAGATTATCCAAAAGCTCAAACTGGAATATACCGCTCTCATTCAAGAAATTCCTTGGATCCATATAATAGGATATCAGCTCTGCGGAAGCCGCTGCCCAACTTCCCCCGTCAAATCTGTACCATATATTCTGATTCCAGTTATATGCCTGCGGAACCGTGGACTTCCAGGAGGATATACTGTTATATGCAACCAGATTTTTGCCAACACTGCATTCTGCCGCTATGGACTCATTCCAGTCAAGCCCGGTATCAACGGTCTCAAACCTCCAATTCGGATATTTTTCATGAAGTGTTCTCAAACCGGCTTTATAACTTTCCGGCAAGGAGCTTATTGATTGTTCAAAATCAACATCGGCGGAAGGCTTGGTGCTTCCCTCCGTTGCTATTACGTGAACCAGGTCGCTGCGTATATAACCTTTTTTTTCCGTGCCTTTACAGGTGAAATCCACATAATACCACTTTTGTTCATCACTGCCCATAACCTCGCCCAAAATATTCAGACGATGTCCCGATGAAAGCTGTTCAACAACCGTTCCGTTCACCGCGCTTTCTCTTATCCTTATACCGGAACCTTTTACCAGGCCTGTAAGAGCTTCACTGTAATCAGAGGTATTTTCCTCCGTTTTTACATAATCCGACAATATCCAGCCTTTATATTCATCATTATTAAATTTATAAGATATATTATACCATATCTTTCCGTCTTCAACACTCCGTTCATTTATAACCGTCACTGTAGAACCTGTACTGAGCCAGGTAACTATCTCTCCGTTTACAGGTTCTTTACGCACATTAACATTTATACCGTTCACTGCTCCGGCATGAGGTTCGTAATCATCAGTATCCGATCCCTCGCCGGTATTCTGGAGCTCATCACCTTCCGTATCCTGAACCTGCCCGTTATTATCGTTTTCCCTCAAACCAGAAACGGAGTCACCAGACTCTGCTGCTTCTTTTGCAACCACCGTCTGTGTGACTCCATCTACATAATCCGCTCTTATGTATCCTGTCTGAGGAGTTAGGTTATTGATAAAGGATATCTTATACCAAACTTTTCCGTCACCCCCTGCCGTCTGCTCGGTAACAGTCACGATCTGGCCCTGGCTGACCCTGCATATCACTTCACCATCAACAGACGTCTTTCGGACATTAATGCCGTATCCCTTGATCTTTCCTATTTGAACCGTGGTTGCTTCGGATTGAGTATCGCCCTCAGCACCCGGTGTCTTTGCAGTTACCGTAGTGTTTTCCTGTTCCTTCTGTTCGGATTGTATAGTGGCAACCTTTCCGTTAACCTTAAGAAGATCCGATCTTATATAACCCCGGTATGTGACCCCGCCCTGACTGTAATTTACCAAATACCAGGTCTTACCATCATCTCCGGCTACCGCCCCGGCCACCTTGACTTCCGAATTCTGCTTAAGGCATTTCTCTATTTCGGCTTTTTGGGAGGCCTCATGTCTCATTATGGCGATATCAACTATAACAACTCCGTCTGCTGTCTTTGAACCTCCACTGTCAGATGAGGTTTTCGATGTCTCATCCCCGGAAACATTTTCTGTTTTAACTTTGGTTTTGGATTTATTAATAAGATCCGACCTGATATACCCGGTAGCCGCTCCTATCTTAATCTGATACCAAACCTTTCCATCATTACCTTTTTTCTCATCAACTATTGTAACTTCCTCATCCTTACGGACCCCAAAAGCAAATGATGAATTGGTAGAAGCTTCTTTCCTGACCTTACCGCTTTGACAGGTTACAGTACCTTTTACCGCAGTATATGCATATGTTGAATTCGAACCTGTCATAACCAGCACCGTGATCATTACAGGCAACATTAAATATCGAATCATGCGACCACCCTTAGATCGCATATTATTCGCACACGTACAAGAACGCATGATATACCGATTCCCCTTTCAGTATATGTGTTCTGAATACTGTAGATTGACCTTTTTAATATTGGCCCCCTCTGCATTATTCATTTTCCCTCGAAATACATAATACAACTTGTCATCGTTTATGTCAACCTAAAAAAAAGGATTTGTTTCAAATTTATTACATTTTTTTAATAAATCCGGCAAAAAAAGCCCGAATTTTCGGGCTTTTTTTATTAACAGGTTGTGATTTGCAATATAATTCTTCCCAACCGGTATTATATATTATGTTGACTTGTTTAGTCTATCTGTGCTTCATCTATAGCTTTACCGATATCGTGTCTGAAATACTTATTATCAAATTCTATCCAGTCCACCGCCTCATATGCATTTTTCCGTGCGGTTATAAGATCCTTACCCAAAGCCGTAACCCCAAGAACTCTTCCCCCGTTGGTTACTGTCTCATTATCCTTAAAAGCTGTCCCCGCATGGAAAACAAAACAGGTATCTTTATCCTTAAACTTTTCAAGACCTGATATTTTATAACCCTTATCATACTTAACAGGATAACCTTCAGAGGCAAGGACAACACAAACTGCGGCATTATCCTCAAAATCCAGGTTGATATCGTCAAGCTTACCGTCTATACAGGCTTCCATCACTTCAATAATATCATTATTCATTCTCGGAAGCACCACCTGAGCTTCAGGGTCACCAAACCGCGCATTATACTCAAGAACTCTGGGGCCGTTTTCGGTAAGCATAAGTCCAAAGAAAATTATACCTTTAAATTCTCTTCCCTCTGCCGCCATGGCATCAACTGTCGGCTGATAAATATATTTCCTGCAGAATTCATCCACTTCTTCCGTATAAAACGGACTCGGAGAAAAGGTTCCCATTCCCCCGGTATTAAGCCCCTTATCACCATCCATGGCTCTTTTATGATCCTGTGCACTTGTCATTGGAAGTATGGTCTTTCCATCAACAAAGGACAATACCGAGACTTCCCGTCCCGTCATATATTCCTCTATTACCATCTTATTCCCCGCGCTTCCAAACCTCTTATCAAGCATTATGGATTTAACACCTTCCCTCGCTTCGGAAAGAGTATTGCAAATAAGCACGCCCTTTCCCAATGCCAGTCCGTCAGCCTTTAAAACTATAGGCATTTTTGCAGTTTCAAGATATTTAAGCGCATCCTCGGCATTATCAAAATTCTCGTATGCTGCCGTGGGAATATTATATTTTTTCATAAGATCTTTTGAGAAAGCTTTACTGCCCTCCAATATCGCCGCATTTTTTCGCGGGCCGAAGGCTCTTAAACCTTTAGCTTCAAAAGCATCCACCGCACCGGCAACAAGAGGATCATCCGGTGCAACAACCGTAAGATCTATCTTTTCCTTTAATGCAAAATCCGTAAGTTTGTCAAATTCCATAACTCCTATATCAACACACTCGGCAAGTTGGGCTATTCCTGCGTTTCCGGGTGCACAATATATCTTTGTAACCTGTTTACTTTTTGAAATACTGCTGACGAGCGCATGCTCTCGTCCGCCTCCTCCAACAACAAGTACCTTCATTACTATCTCCTTCCGTTTTGGCTCAGGCTATCAGCTATACGGCAAAATCCTTATGCCTGTTTATTTTTTCATTTAAACACTTTATATTACCCGGGTCATTCAATATATGTCCGCTTATCCTTTATAAATACACGTCCCTTGGAGATAAGATCTATGGCTTTTGGCAGGATTATCCACTCAGCCTGCTCCATTACCCGTTTCTGAAGAGTGACAGGTGTATCATCTTCTTCTATCTCCACGGCTTTTTGAAGGATTATAGGTCCCGTATCCGTTCCTTCATCCACAAAATGAACAGTAGCACCCGTAACCTTAACACCTCTTTTAAGAGCATTTTCATGAACTTTCAATCCATAAAAACCATCCCCGCAAAAAGCAGGGATCAATGAAGGATGGATATTAATGATCTTCCCTGTCCATTTTTTCACAAAATCCCCGGATAAAACCACCAAAAATCCGGCCAAAACTATCAGCTGTGTATCCGCTTCCTCTATCTTACGGGACATGGTTTCAAAATACCCGGATCTGTCGGTAAAATTTTTGGGGCTTATGCATTCGGCATCAATTCCATGCTGCCGTGCTCTTTGCAAAGCATATGCATCCTCTTTATTACTGATCACTTTCACAATCCTGACATCTTTAAGAGTACCGTTTTCTATGGCATCTATAACAGCCTGAAGGTTGGTTCCGCCCCCCGATACAAGTACCGTAATATTTAACATATCCGTCTCCTTAACAAATCACACGAGGGTTACTCCCTTTTCGCCCTTCTCGATATATCCCACCTTATATGGTTTTTCACCGGCAGCCTCTATTGCCTTCATAGTCTTGTCTACATCATCGGCATTGACCACCACCATCATTCCTATACCCATATTGTAGGTATTATACATCATTTCCTCAGCTATATTTCCACTGGTTTTAATAAGATCAAAGATTGGCGGCATATCATATGAATCTTTCTTTATAACTGCCCTCATTCCCACAGGAAGCATTCTGGGAATATTTTCATAAAATCCGCCTCCTGTAATATGCGAGCATCCTTTTATAAGTATGCCTTCCTCTTTTATACTCTTAAGAGCTTTTACATATATCTTTGTTGGCGTAAGCAAAGCTTCGCCAAGAGTCATTCCCAGCGACGAAACATGCTCCATCATGCAGGATTCTCTCATAGGGAATACCTTACGGACGAGAGAATATCCATTACTGTGAACTCCGGAGGATGCCATTCCTATAATAACATCGCCTTCTTTAATATCTTCTCCCGTAATAAGTTTTTTCTTATCAACTATCCCCACCGCGAATCCGGCAAGATCATATTCATCTTCGGGATAAAATCCCGGCATTTCAGCTGTTTCTCCGCCTATAAGAGCACACCCCGCCTGTCTGCAACCTTCCGCTACGCCCTTGACTATAGACGCGATCTTCTCGGGTTCATTCTTTCCGCAAGCTATATAATCCAGAAAAAATAATGGCTCACCTCCTGCGCAGGCTATATCATTCACGCACATTGCCACACAATCGATTCCGATCGTATCATGTTTATCAAGCAGGAAAGCAAGTTTAAGTTTTGTACCTACACCATCCGTTCCGGAAACAAGAGTCGGACTCTCCATATTCTTAAACCCATCCAATGAAAAAGCACCGGAAAAGCCTCCCAATCCCGTCAAAACCTCCGGTCTCATGGTAGTCTTTACATGTTCCTTCATCAGTTCCACTGCTTTATAACCTGCCTCAATATCCACTCCGGCACTTTTATAATCCATTTTTGTCTCCCTTCCGATCACAACCGATCAACCCGATAAAACAGCAAATCCCAATTATTTCATAGAAGCCAGATATTCCTTATAACCAATTCTTTCAAGCTTCTTTGCTTTTTCTTCCACTGCGTGACCTATATCCTCTTTATAATCCTTAACTTTTTCAAGCAGGACAGGATCCGAAATGGCCAGCATTTTTATAGCTAAAAGCGCTGCATTTGCGCCTCCGTTAATAGCTACGGTAGCTACGGGAACTCCCCCGGGCATCTGTACAATGGAATATAGGGAATCACGTCCTCCCAATGATGCAGTATGCATAGGAATACCGATCACAGGCATCGGAAACATTGATGCAAGCATTCCGGGAAGATGAGCCGCCATGCCCGCTCCCGCTATTATAACCTTATATCCCTTTTCCTCAGCAGTCTGTGCATATTCAAAAAACTTCTCCGGTTCTCTATGTGCAGAAATAATAGTCATTTCATAATCAACACCAAAATTATCCAGCATTTCCGCCGCCTTATACATAACAGGCATATCGGAATCGCTTCCCATTATTATACCTACTTTTGCCATAACTCTCTCCTTTTACCTTGATTCTTTCTATTTCCAACATATAATATATACAACATTTATCTTTTGCGCAAGTTAAGATTTTAACCCCGCTTATTATCATCTCCCCCGTAAAAGCGGTTCATTAAGTTCCAAAAGCCCCTCCAACACGAACAAACCGTCTTCTATGACAGCCGTCTGCGTTCCGTCAGTCTTAATGGCATAAACTCCGCCAAGTTCATCATAAGGAATGGTTATATCCGTATGACAGCTAAAATATGCCTTATCCGGATCCGTATTCCTAAGATCCGCGTAATCATTGGATCTGGCAACAATAGCCTTTCCATCGGGATTATATGACATAATATCTTCCTCGTGGCTGTAGCAGGTATCTCCCACAGCAAAATGGGGACCGGTCTTTTCACCGATAAGAATAGGCAATAGCCCTTCTATACCGTAATCTCTTGCCATCCTGTATGCGGTTGTATTGGTTCCTATGGCAAACTCTCCCATGGGAAGGGTTTTATGATGATGCAGAAGGTTATCCTCAATATACCTCTTGTTGGCTTCTTCGGTATCAAAATTTTTACAGGAATATTTAACTATTACTCCTTCGGAAAATTCCAGCCAAAGATCTATGTACTTTAATTCACCCAGATAAATACAGGGAGAATGAAGTATTCCTGCGGTTCCTTTAAGCTTTGGAGATGTAAAAACCTCTCCCAGCGGTATATTTACATCCGCAACACAGTTTTCGAAATTTGTCTCCTTTTGAGGATCTTTAAGCTCATTTAATGCTACTATTATCTCGGTTTTGTTTTTTCCCTTGCCTGCTACCCTTACATAATTTGCCTTATCCAGCACATCAATTATAATCTGCTGCATTTTCTCGTATTTATTATAATCCAGGGTATTAAGCTTTACCGTTTCCTTAAAGATCGCCTCAAAATCATTCCCGATATAAGGCTTGGGATAAGCTATAATGGTAAAAGAATTTTCATCGCCTTTTATATATTCATTCATTAGTTTTGAACTTTTTTTCACATATTTGACCGAAAGTTTCCTTTGCTTATCAGACAAAACAAAAGCCTCCGGTTTATTCACCGGCGCAAAGGGCTCCTGACCGAATTCCTCAATCACCGCAGGACCGGCATACACCGCAGCCAGTTCTTTATTATCTTCATAAGCCATTCTGAGAACATCCAATTTACGGTTTACATAATCATTATCAAGATATATCGCTTCATCTTCCCTGTGATCATAATCATACTGTTTATTAGGTATTGCCCCATAATACCCTATACGTACATGACCCTTTTTATTTAAAGACAATCCCGAAGCCCTGTATATAATACATTTAAGGCCCATGGCTTCAAACTGTTCAACCGCATATTTTACCATACGCTCAAAACCGAGAGGGAATCTTATGTTAACCGTTTTTTTCCTTGAGATATCTTTTCCCGTTTTATAAAAACCGATCCTATAACCCTCGGTATAGGTTTTTGCCATAGCCCTGACCTCTTCCTCATCAAGACTGTTAATATATTCTGCCAGCTTTATCTCGGCATCCGAAATATATTCCCCGAAATAATACAGATATACAGGATCCATAAGATCGCACTCTCTGATTATTCTTAAGGCATAATCACAGGAAGGATCCAGTTGCTCCTTTACTCTTAAACTGCAAACAATCTCACAATTATCCCTTTCAAACCAATATATACACTGTCTTATTTCTTCAGCCTTTAAGCCTCCGCTTTTTTTCTCTTCTGCCGCCGTTGTAAAAATACAATATATCTCTACAAACAATTCCATATAAAGAGTGAGTATTTCTTCATTACTTTCATATGCATAGGGGATCAGCCCTCTGATCTCCGCCCACAAAAAACACAGATATCCGGCAATATCTTCATCATAATATCCTTTTTTGAAAAGCTTTACAATATATTCGGGATTGGCATAACTGTTATCATAATTTTTCCCGACAATATCCTCATAAAGCTGCCGATTTATATTTTCAAGTTCCTTTCGGTCCATTTCAAACAGCCGCCCCGAGGATGAAATTTTAAACACCTTATCCAAAAGTATCAGAAACCCGGCCCCCCGGTTAAAATACGAACAAACCGGCTCCCCCAAAACTTTCTCATCGCATATTTCCTTTATTCTATCCAATACCAATTCATATCTTGAATCCATCATAAGCATAACCTGTAATCCGTTCTATATTCCCCAAAATAAAATAAGTGTCCAAAGCAACATACCGATCATATTTAATACCATCGCAAAATATGAAACCCATTTATAAATATCGCTTTCATTAAGGCTGGTCATACCCGCAATGGTTCCCACTATATTCCCAAGCATTCCAAACAAGCCTACTCCGCCAAGATGCGCCGGCGGCTCCCCTTTATCTTTAAAAGATACAGCGACTGCCCCCATCATTCCGGCCACCGAACATATCCCCATGGTAAGGGCCAGAATACTTTGCAGGGAATAATGCCTGGAAGTAAACATAAAACTCTTTTTCTTCCTGATTTTTCTGGGCTTTGGCATTATTTCACTCCGTATTCTTCATAATAATCATCCAATGCAGCCTTTATTGTGTCATCAATAACGATCCGGCCTTTTATATTTTTATTGTATAAACATTCCGTAACTTCTTTCATATTTACGATAGAACGAGCCTCGATACCGTATTTTTCTTTTATTTCTTCCAGTGCACTCATCTTACCGGACAGCCCCACCTCCATCCGGTTTAAAGATACTATAAGGCCTTTTATTTCAACATCCGCCTGGGCTTTTATTATCGGATAGGTTTCCTCTATGGACTTACCGGAGGTCGTAACATCTTCTATCATTATAACCCTGTCCTTATCATACAACCCGGACCCCAGCAGTATTCCGGTATCCCCATGATCCTTAACCTCTTTTCGGTTAGAGCAATAGCGCACTTCCTTACCATACAAAGAACTTAATGCCATAGCGGTCGAAACTGCCAAAGGTATACCTTTATAAGCAGGTCCGAATAAAACATCAAAATCCAGGGAAAAATTATCATGTATAGCTTTGGCATAATATTCTCCCAGCTTACGAAGCTGTAAACCCGTTACGTAAGCTCCCGCATTCATAAAAAAAGGAGATTTCCTGCCGCTTTTTAAAGTAAATTCACCAAATTTAAGAACCTCACTGTCAACCATAAATTCAATAAATTCCTGTTTATATTGTTCCATAATCCCGTAATTCCTCCTAAATATCATATCTGACCACACAATTATCCGTAAGACCGGCATTTTATTATCCCCTCATACGACTAAAAGGAGGGGAATCTTTAATTCTCCTCCTTAGCATATGATCAAAAAGCCTTCCTGATCGTAAGTATATTCATACCGTCCTTATATTCATACAATACTTCATCCATACTTTTTTTCACCATAAATATCCCAAGTCCGCCGATATCCCTTTCCTCTGCCGAAAGAGTAATATCCGGATCGGGCTTTTTAAGCGGGTCATACGGTCTTCCTTTATCCTTAAAGGTAATTTCAGCTGTCATGGGTTCACCGTCTATGTTTACACATACAGTAGCATCGCCGCTGCTATCGTATGCATAATAACATATATTTGAAAACAACTCGTCAATGGCCACATCGATCTGCATCTGTACCTTAAGAGGACATTCTTTTTCCTCAAGCAAAGCATCCACAAACTCCGTCACCACCGGCAACTTACTGACATCTGCTTCTACGGTTATTTCTTTCACTGTCCATTACCTTTCTTTTTACTATGCGAACGTAAGTATATCCGAAAAACCGGTAACTTCAAATATCTCCATTATCTCCGGGCTTACATTTGTTATTGTCATTTTACCGACTTTATTCATCTGTTTCTGCGCTGATAAAAGCACTCTTAATCCTGCCGATGATATATAATCAAGCTTTTCAAAATCCAGCAAAAGATCTTCAACATTCTCAAGTGATGCTTTAAACTCATTTTCCAGTTCCGGAGCCGTTGTTGTATCCAAACGTCCTTCTATTGCTACCGTTAACTTATTACCTTCCTCAATTTTATTGATCTTCATTATTGTTCCAATCTCCTTTCCGTACACATCCCGGGTACTCATCTCCTCGTACTGTACACCGGGCTGCAAATAAATCATTTTTTTGTAAGTATATCACATCTTCATACCAATTACACTTAAATATTTTAACTCAATATTTAATATATTACAATCCTGCGTATTATTATCATCCGCCCGTTGTTATCCGGTTCCCGGTATACAGACTGTAATATTTTCCCTTCTGTATAAGAAGCTCCTCATGGGTTCCTCTCTCAATTATCCGCCCCTGTTCAAGTACCATTATACGATCACTGTTTTTTATAGTGGAAAGACGATGAGCTATAACGAAAGTGGTCCTTCCCTTCATAAGCTTATCCATTCCCTGCTGTATAAGTTTCTCCGTACGTGTATCTATGGAGCTGGTGGCTTCATCCAATATTAACACCGGCGGGTCTGCTATTGCAGCTCTTGCAATAGCAAGCAGTTGTCGCTGTCCCTGACTGAGCGCCCCTCCGTCACCGGTTATCACTGTATCATAACCCTTGGGAAGCTTCTTAATAAAAGAATGGGCATTCGCAAGCTTTGCAGCCGCTATAACCTCTTCATCACCAGAATCCAGCTTACCGTATTTTATATTCTCTTTTATTGTACCCGTAAAAAGATGGGTGTCCTGCAAAACAATCCCCAGGGATCTTCTAAGATCTGCTTTTTTGATCTTGTTAATGTTGATCCCGTCATACCTTATCTTCCCATCCTGAATGTCATAGAATCGGTTTATAAGATTTGTGATAGTAGTCTTGCCCGCTCCCGTGGAGCCCACGAAAGCTATCTTCATCCCCGGGGTTGCGGATATATCGATATTATGGAGCACCATTTTCTCATCGGTATAACCGAAATCCACATCATCAAAGACCACATCTCCCTTAAGTTCAACATAAGTGGTAGTATCGTCAGCCTTATGATAATGTTTCCAGGCCCAGAGCCCCGTCCTTTTATCGGTTTCCTTAAGCTTACCCTCTTTATCCCTTACGGCATTTACAAGCATTACATATCCTTCATCAACCTCAGGTTCCTCATCCATAAGCTTAAATACCCTGTCAGCTCCCGCAAGAGCCATAACAACCGTATTAAACTGCTGGCTGATCTGATTTATAGGCATGGAAAAATTCTTATTAAAAGTCAGGAAACTCGCAAGTGATCCCAGGGTAAACCCTCCCACTTCTCCTATAGCAAGTATGGCCCCCACAATGGCAACAAGTACATAACTCACATTTCCGAGCTGCGCATTTATAGGTCCCATAACATTCACATATTTATTTGCATTATCCGCACTCACAAAAAGCTTCTCGTTAAGTTCATCAAACTTATTCCGAGCCTCTTCTTCGTGGCAGAATACCTTTACAACCTTTTGCCCCTCCATCATTTCTTCAATATAACCGTTAAGGGCACCAAGTTCACTTTGCTGCTTAATAAAGAAAGCCGAGCTCTTACTTACAACCTTTTTGGCGGCGTACATCATTACGGCTACCATAAACAGGGTAACTGCCGTAAGCGGAATACTTAAGGCCAGCATACTCAGCAAAATGCTTACCACGGTAATCAGAGAATTAAGCAGCTGGGGCATAGTCTGAGAGATAACCTGACGAAGGGTATCCACATCATTTGTGTAAACAGACATGATATCACCGTGACTGTGAGTATCAAAATAACGTATCGGAAGATTCTCCATTTTAGCAAAAAGATTTACACGTATCTTCTTTAAAGAACCCTGTGAAATATAAATCATTGTCTTATTGTACGCAAATGAAGCCAAAACTCCCGTTCCGTAAACAAAACTCATACGGATTATCGCTTTTTTAAGCAGGGAAAAATCCGGAACCTTCTTTCCTATCATGGGTAGTATATAAACATCCACAAGCTCTTTGGTAAACAAAGTTCCCCTAACGGTACACAAAACCGATATTATTATACAAACAACAACAAATACTGCCTGCAGCTTATATTCTCCGAAGCTGTATGCTATAAGACGTTTAAATATTTTCCCGGGATCATCAAGCTTAGGCCTGGGACCAAATCCCCTTGCCCCCGGACCTCTGCCCATCTTTATCTCTTTAACTTTGGGTTCAGCCATTACTCCTCACCCCCTTTATAATCTTCATCTGCAAGAGCTTTAATTTTTTCGGGAGATTTTCCTTTCTCTTCAAATCCGTCAAAATCACGCTCTCCCATCTGTGATTCATAAACATCTTTATAGATAACATTGTTATTTAACAATTCTTCATGGGTTCCCACACCATTTATGCGTCCATCTTCCATAACAATGATCCTGTCCGCATCCTGAACGGAAGAAACTCTCTGTGCGATTATTATCTTGGTTACATCCGGGATTTCCTCATAGAATGCCCTGCGTATTCCGGCATCCGTTGCCGTATCCACCGCAGAGGTTGAATCATCCAGTATAAGGATCTTAGGTTTTTTAAGCAAAGCCCTGGCAATACACAGTCTTTGCTTCTGTCCCCCGGATACATTGGTACCTCCCTGTTCTATATAAGTATCATATTTATCGGGCATTTTTTCTATAAATTCATCCGCGCAGGCCATTTTACAGGCGCGGATACATTCATCTTCACTTGCATCCTTATTACCCCAGCGAAGATTTTCCATTATCGTCCCGGAAAAAAGAACATTTTTCTGAAGCACCACTGAAACTTCCTTACGTAGGACCTCAAGATCATATTCTTTAACATTTCGTCCGCCAACTTTGACAACGCCCAAAGAAGCATCATATAACCTGCATATCAGATTTACAAGACTGGTTTTTCCGCTGCCCGTACCTCCTATTATCCCCACAGTTTCCCCGGAATTTATCTTTAAGCTTATATCCTTAAGGACCATGGACTCGCTTTCCTTGTAATATGAAAAATCAACATCTTCAAACTCTATGCTTCCGTCACGAACACTCATAAGGGGCTCCTCCGGATTGACAATGTCCGGTCTTTCATCAAGCACCTCCACAATACGTTCGCCACTGGCCATACTCATGGACAGCATAACAAAGATCATGGAAAGCATCATAAGATTCATCAGGATATTCATACAATATGTAAGCAGTGTCATAAGATCGCCGGTAGTTAACTCATCACTTACTATCATATGGGCTCCCACCCAGCTGATAAGCAAAATACAGGTATATACGGCAGTCATCATTATGGGTGCATTCAACACCACCCTGCTTTCCGCATTCACAAAAAGCTTATATATGTTTTCACAGGCTTTGTACATACGTGATTTTTCATAATCCTCACGTACGTAAGCCTTAACAACTCTTATGGCATTAACATTTTCCTGTATCGTAGAATTCAGATCATCATATTTTTTAAAAACCTGTCTGAAGCTCTTCATTGCCGATAACATGATAAACACTATTATTACCGCAAGTATTATAACCGCCATCAGATATATCCTTGCGATCCTTGCGGACACCATAAAGGACGCTGTCATGGCGAACACCAGGGAAAAAGGAGCCCGAAAGCTCATTCTTATAAGCATTTGAAAAGCATTTTGAACATTGGTGACATCTGTTGTAAGACGTGTAACAAGCCCCGCAGTGGAAAACTTATCAATATTTGAAAAGCTGAAGGTCTGAATGTTATCATACATTGCCTTCCTCAGATTCTTTGAAAATCCCGTCGATGCTCTGGCTGCACAAAATCCCCCGGCAAGACCTGCTGCCAGACCGAACAGTGCACAAAAAAGCATCATTATACCCACTTTAACTATATATGAGATATCCCCCTTTTCCACTCCGTTATCAACCAGCAGTCCCATAAGACGGGGAGTGACGGTTTCCGCAATAACTTCAAGGATCATACAAAGAGGTGTGATAAAAGCAAAAAATTTATATTCTTTAAGCTGTGCCCCAAGTTTTCTTATCATTAAACTCTCCTCCTGCAAAACAATATTTTTCTTACAGGTTTAACAGATTTGTTGCGATGGTAAAATATATTGCCAGCGAAAGAGCATCTACTATTGTTGTTATAAAAGGACTAGCCATTACCGCCGGATCAAAACCCAGCTTCTGTGCAAACATGGGAAGTGTACATCCTACGATCTTCGCCAAAAGAACTGCCAGCAAAAGTGTCAGGCATACAACCAGGGCAACCATAACACTTACGTGATCTATAAGCATTATCTTGATAAAATTGGCCGCTGCAAGAGTTATACCGCAAAGGGCGGCGACTCTTATTTCTTTCCATATAACCCTTATCATATCGGAAAATTCTATTTCATTAAGCGAAAGACCACGGATGATGGTAACCGACGCCTGACCACCGGCATTTCCGCCGGTATCCATAAGCATGGGAATAAAAGCAGTAAGTACTATATATGTCCCAAGAGCATCTTCATAATGCGTGATTATCTTACCGGTAACGGTAGCCGATATCATGAGCAGAAGCAGCCAGGGAATACGCTTCTTCCAGGTTTCAAACACTCCCGTCTTCATGTAAGGCTTGTCTGTGGGAAGGATAGCGGCCATCTTTTCAATATCCTCCGTAGCCTCTTCCTGCATAATGTCGACTACATCATCGATGGTGATTATACCCACCAGACGATTCTCATTATCAACAACCGGCATTGCCGTAAAATCATATTTGGAGAACTGTCTTGCAACTTCTTCCTGGTCGGTCATGGTATTTACGGATATGATATTATCATTCATAAAATCCCCAATGACCTCATCTGCCTTTCGAAGCAACAGATATCTGAGGGATACGGTACCTATAAGATGACGTTCCGTATCCAGAACATAACAGATATTTATAGTCTCTTTATCTATCCCTGTCCTTCTTATCCTCTCAATCGCCTGAGAAACCGTAAGATGCACTTTAAGGTCCACAAATTCGACCGTCATTATACTTCCGGCGGAATCCTCCGGATATCTTAACAAATGATTTATATCCCTTCTTGTTTCGGCATTGGCATTGGCCAGCAGCTTTTTTACGACTCCCGCCGGCATCTCCTCCATAAGGTCGGTGGCATCATCGGCCATCAGATTATTTATGATGTTTGCTGCCTCCCTGTCGGTCAATGCGGTAATTATTGTCTGCTCGCTTTCTATGGGAAGATAGGCAAAAACATCTGCCGCCATGGTTTTGGGCAGGATCCTGAACACTCTTATTAATTCATCCCTTTCAAGTTCTTCCAAAAGGGCTGCAATATCCGCTTCCTGTAATTCGGCAAGTTCCTGACGCAAAAGGGTATACTGCCTCTTATCCATTAACTCTTTGATCTCTTCCATTGACATAATCATATCCTCAATAACCGCCCACAGACCTTTATCACCAAAACAAAGCGGGCTGCTCCGTGTATCCACAGCCCGCTCACACAGTTTACCAAAACCTCAAAAAACAGTCAACCGGATTATCTTACAATTCATGCTTGATTATTTTAAACGGAACGGATTTAAGTCCGGCATAATCACCCGTTCCCTTTATTATGACCTTAGCCATACCCGTTTTGGTATTATTTTCATATGCCACGATCTCATAAGCAGGATTGACCACCGTTTTCTGTTTATTTACATATTTCGTCAAGGAAACCGTCATATTCCCTTTGTCCGGTTCAACATCGGTTCCGTAATATTCAAAGGCTTTCTTACTCGAATTATATAAAGCATTTCCGCCGTCACTGAATACAACCTTGGCACTGTCTATCCTCATGGATTTATCAACTATCCTGAACGTACTTGTAAGATCACCGGTATAACAGCCTCTTCCGTGCACGGTTACCGTTACCGTGTCTCCCACCTCAGGGGTATCCGTGTCACTTGAAACCTCCCAGTCAGGATTATCCCCATATTTATTCTTGGTATTCACCAGATAATCCGTTTTGGCAAGAGACTTACCGTTAACATCATATATGGTTATCTTGGCTTTCATAAATCCGTTGGCTCTTTCCGTATATGTATAATCATCCACCGTTATATTAAATTTACTTATGTCCTGTTCCACCACATGATAATTCTTAGTATAGGTTCCGGTATAATTACCGATTCCCGTAACCCGTACAATACCGCTCCGTTTAGCCGTACTTAATGCATTATTATTAGCATAACTTATCTTATAATCCTCTCCCTCCGTAAGGGCTTCTCCTTTATAGGTTACCGTAACCTCAGGGCTTACTCCCCCCTTAAGATAGGGCACCTCTTCATCCTCGTAATCCACCAGAGTTACCACGGTATCATCACATTTAATATCGGCTTTGCTTATCTTAAAGGTTCTTGTTACGGCGCCGGTAAAACGGTCCCCCAGGGATACAAATACCACCTGAGCCGTACCGGGTTTTATGTTATCTTTATAAATAACCTTATAATCAACATTTTCTTCAAGGGTTTCCTCCTGAGATTTTCTGGATGCCTTATATGTAAGATTATAAACCGGTTTTATTTCCTCTCCGGTGTATTCATATGATTTTACCTGCTTCACAACCGTAACCGTTGCTTTTCTTAATTCTATCGCAGAGGTTTTATCATATATCTTCTCATAGGTTACCGTCTCACCTTCAAAGTTACCTATACCCTTTACCCTTATTTCATATGTACCTGTTTTATCATATCCCTCATCATCATATTCCAGCTCATAATCAACATTTATCTTTAAAGTTTTGGCATTATAGGTTAATGTAGGACGTAATTTCTGCTGGATATATGTGGTTTCACCCTTAACCGTCCTGCTTCGCATAGAAGCAAATACCGTACTTACATATACATCCTCAATGTTTACCTTTTCAATAGTAAAGTTTACCGAATCCTGGCCACTGTAATTCCCTTTGAAATTAACAACCACAGTGGGGGCTGCTACTCTGGCATCCTTATCTGCCGCATTTAAGTTATTCTTATAAGTAACCCGGTAATCCGTACCAAGCACAAGCTTCTTACTTCCGTAATATACCTCCGGTGAGGGCTTCTTATATTCTCCGTCATACTGCATATCATCTATAGGATTTATAACAAGCTGGGCTTCATCTTCAACAGTTACCTCACAGGAAGCGGTATATCCCCCATCCACAGTTGTAACCGTTATAACACAGCTTCCCACCGAAACGGCAGTTACGGTTCCTTCGGAGCTTACAGTTGCAATACCTTCATCCGAACTTACAAAGGTAACCTCCGGGTCGGTTGCATCTTCGGGACTTACCGTTGCCGTCAAAGTTCCCACGTTCGGGGTATATACATTCAAAGTCATTGAACTTTTATCCAGTTCCACGCCGGTTACGGCTATGGGAGATACGGTTATGACACAGCT
>JAILKH010000070.1 GCA_024693925.1 Lachnospiraceae bacterium
ACCTTTTATTATATCTGCTCCAAAGTAGTAATGAGATCACAAAACATATAATTTCCGTAACAGGAAAATAAAACCAAAAAGCATTTTTGCCAAATGACATAAAGATGAACATTACCGGAAGCGCTATTGCAATGCCTCTTAGGGTATTTATCAAAAAAGTCGGAAAAGGAACATTTCGTGCGCTGAAGTAATTGGCTACAGACAGGCTTACACCCATAAATACTGCCGATAAACCGAATACCCTAAGCGCAAAAGCCCCATATTGAACAACTGGGGGAGATACTATTCCGAACAGCCTGCAGATATGAGGAGCAAAGATACCGATAAGTGCCATGAGGATCAGTCCGCATATCACCGACATTATGTTTGCGCCCTTTCCTACTCTGTCGCATTCATCATAATTACATTCACTCTCATATGTACTGATGATCGGCTGCGTAGCCAGATTAGTCACACCAAGCAGATTAACTGTCGTATTACTGATATTCATAACCACATCAAATACGGCAACTCCCGCTTCCCCCGCAAGCCTTATCATAGCATTGTTGGCAATCAAAACGATAATAAAAGTATAGATGTAGCTGACACAGGAAGCAATTCCCGTTTTGAATGCCATCAGTGCACTTTTGATATCAGGCTTATATGGCAGGAATCTGAGATGTGATTTCTTTTTCAGTATGGCCACAGTCTGTATCAGACTTGTTAACACAACACCTGTAAAAGTTGCCAGTCCGGCTCCCTTAACCCCCAGATCAAATACAAGTACCAGTATGATGTTAAGCCCAAAATCAGTTATATTTCCTATTATGGAGCAGATTGAAGCTTCCTTTTCCATATCATCATTGCGCATGAAAAAACTTATGCAGTAGTCATATAAAAAGAATGGCGCAGCAAATAATATAATTCTTAAATAGACCACTATGGTATCATAAAGATCTTTTTCAACAAATCCTGCTCCCAGGACAGACAAGACACCATCAATGAAAACATTTCCCAAAACCGCTATCAGTGTGCCGGACAAAAGAAGTATTGTCATAACTCCCTGATATGCAGAAACTGCTTTACTTTCACTCCCCTCCGACATTTTACCGGAAAAAATTATAGAGCCGCCTATTCCGAAAGAAAGCATTATAACATTATAAAGCATATAAACCGGGATAGAGAAAGCAATTGCCGCCAATCCCAGAGTACCCATGCGATTTCCTACGACCAGGGCATCCGCCATGTCTGCAATTGCAAAGATTATGGTTGATCCAAGTGCGGGCAAATACTGCCCTATAAACATTTGATTTGTAAACGAATGCCTGTTAATTTTAAACATTTATCTTCCTCGTACCAAGTTGCCATTCCCAAAATAAACCTGCGCTGTTGATCTTTTAAATATCAAATGAAACTTCAGACTTCCTCACATATGTATATTTTCTTTTCTTTAAGCCATAAAAGCGCATCAACATCACAGGTAAATTCCCCTCCGGCCATTTCAGAAAAGCTTTGCAAGTCTATGATTTTTGCCATTATGGACGGTTTTGGGGGAAGAACTTCTCCTCCCCATACTTCATCAATCGCTTTTTCTTTTTCCATTCTTCTTATATATAAATCGTTTCGAACACAGTATATATCAAAATCATTTTTTATCTTTTCATAATCATCTATCTTTTCACGACTGAAACTGCATATTTTTTGAAAACCCTCCCAGGTTAATCTTTTTTCGTTAACCGGCAAAAGATAGCAGAAAGGTATATGTTCTTTCTTCATAAGTTTAAATGCCAGATCCATAACTTTTGCCTGTTCGCCTTTTCCGCGCATTTCTTTTTTTGTTGCCCCGGCTACCAGATAATAGCTTTTTACGGTCTTTTTGCAAACACTTAATATATATGGATTCAGGTGAACCATTGATATTACTTCACCATTTATCTTATTGACTATTATTGTGTTGTCGCTGCATTTATCCTCATAGTAATAATCCACGAACTCTTTCGGATCATCAAAGGTTTCCTCATAGAGTTTTCTTGTCTCTGATTTAGTAACACATATTTCTACCATTTTTGTATCACCTGATATTTTCTTGCAAAACCTATGGGCCTGTAACCTTTCTTTGCAAAACGGAGCTCTTCCAGTCCCATGTCATCCTCTTTATTGATAATCTCAGCATCTTCATATGTATTTAAAAGAAACTGCTGATTTATAACCTGATATAGTCCATAGATATCCCGATTTGCTTTTTCAACACTGATAATAACCATCTTTTCTCTTGGATTATAAGATCCGATGGTGAATGCTTCCAGCCTTCCCCGGATAAAAATCCCACCTGCTTTGAAGGGCACCTTATCCCAGTTTCTTAAAACATCTATGATACCTTCTTTTTCACACATCAGGTTTTCCTCATATTTAGTTCCATCACTGAGTTTTCTCTCAACCCACTTATCTATAAATTCTTCCATAATATAGCTGTCATTTCGGGAAAGGCTCCTGTATTCCCATATGCCGGCATATTCCCTGCTGAATCTGTTTATTTTATTTCTTCTTTTGGATAACTTACCACCTGCAAGTGTTCGCATTTTTTCAGCACTATATAAGTAGTCCTTTAAATCGATCTCCTCATTTACCATATAATCCGGATCATCAAATAACCCAATCGCATTCATGGCCTCTTCATCAGCGAGTTGGATCCTCAAAGGACAATTTAATACCGTATTAAAATAATTCTTTAATTTTTCAAAATATTCCACAAGTCTGTCTTCGGTGCAATAAGGCATTGCTGCAAAAAAACCATCTTTATCTTCCATAACTATAAGCGCCGCCTCATCTTCCAGGTATATTTTGGACTTATATAATCCATTCCAGATATATGTGTCTATAACCGTACTATCGCATGTTCTGTTATCTCTCAAAGAAAAAATACGGGATAATCTTGTTGCATCCTCAAATTTCAGTGTTTTGAAATCCATATTCTTATCCATCCATTGGTTTCTTCGTTAACTCTATGGTAATATTTTAACATTCTCCGTTAATTGCTTCACCAAATAATATAATGGAAAATCTGTTTTTGTGAGGATTAGCTATGGACTGGAAATTCAAAGTACTAATGCTTAACGGAAGTCCCGGGTAAAATGGTAATAGTATAGTTAACCGTCTTTGTACCGCCATATTTACCCACGCCGCGTATGGTCAGCCTTGCCGTTCCGGCATTTGTATTGTTCTCATAACTTTCTATAACATAATCCTTGGGGGTAAGTACCTGCTTACCGATCTTCACTACCATATCTTCATAATCAGGTTCTATCGCAAAGCCTGTATATTGGTAAGCCTTCTTATTATTGATCACAACACTTGCCTTGCTGACAAGTCCTGCTATTACCCTGTAAGTGGTACTTATACTTCCTTCATAATAAGTATTATAATCATTGGTTTGCCCTCCGACAGCCGTAACCTCTATGGTAGTTTCACAGCCCTGTGCCAGAATATCGCTTTCCCTGACCGTTTCATTAGCCCGTCTTACCGTACCGTTTGAAAGCAGAGTATCCGTTAAATATTTATAGTTATATCCGGCGAAATCCTTTCCGGCAATGAGTTTTTTACCGGTTTTGATTTCTTTTACCACAGGTGTCTGATACAAACTCTTTGATTTTTTCTTGTTTCTTACCATATCGGATACCGTTATAGTAACAGTATCATCAGACATTGTATTATTATAAAACTCCATAAACCGTACGGTTACCGAATCCGAATACAGACCTTTACCCTTAATCGTAACCGATGAAATTTTATCGGTCTGATACTTATTACAGTTCTTAAATGATAATGTGTAATCCTTACCCTCAGCTAATACAGTGCTTCCGGATCTTATAATAAGCTCAGGCCTGGCGCCTCCCTTTGAATAATAATATACTCCTATTCCCGAATCCCCGTTCAGAGAAATTTCATTATCACTCAAAGAATACCATTCCGGATAGTACATATTTCTCTCATAAAATTCCACATTTTTAATATATCCGTCTAAGACAATACTGTGTGCCGGGATTGTGAATTTCTTGCTGAAAGATCCGTTAAAATCACCTATACCCGCTATCTTCATAGTGGCTTTCCCGGCTTTGGCATTGTTAGTGTATATTACCTTATAATCCACATTCTCGGTAAGCGGTATTCCGGCATATGATATTGAAATACCACCCTGGGTAATATCATGGCTGCTTTGTTCACTCTCAGACCATTTAGAATGATCAACAATTTCCTCAAAACCTGTAAGGGTAGCCTTTTTAATAGAAAGTGGCTTTATCGTAAAGGCTTTTTTTACGACACCCGTATAGTCACCGCAACCGGTAATGACCAGGGTAGCCTTGCCTGCCCCATCCGCATTTAAGTAACTAATCCTATAATCAGTATCCTTTTTAAGACCTGTCCCGTTATAAGTAAGCTTTATGCTGTCCTGATAAGCGGGAATACCGTTTATCGAAACCGGCACATTTTTCTTAAACCCGGTTAACTTAGCAACCGCGATCGGCTTTAATGTATCTTTAATCTCAAGGCTTACAACCTTCTTATCTGTATAGTTTCCTTTTCCGCTTATGACTGCCTTATAGCTTCCGGCTTCCTTAACGGCTTTGAGAGGCTTTCCCGGATCATCAAGGCTATTGAAACCTTCAGCATCATAATAAGATACGGAATAATCATTCTTTTCACTGAGAGTCTTACCCTTCCATACCACAACAGGAACAGGCTTTTGTGCTTTACCGGTATATGCCGGGTTTATATCATCCGCCGAAACCGTTGTATCCGCAAGGCTCATCGGCATGATTTTATACTTCTTAGTCAGATTTCCGCTGTAATTACCCTTAAGAGTAACTCTAAACTGTGCCCGGCCATTACCGCTTGCCTTTTGGTTATTTGAATATTTTACGGAATAATCGGTTCCTTCAGTCAGCAGACTGTTACCGTAATAAACCCTCAGATTCTCATAAGTTAACGGTTCTCCTGTATATATCATGTTTGAGGAACAGGAGGCTTCAGACAACCATAAACCTGCTTTACCTTTATCCGTCAGGCCATCATACTGACACTTATCGGCATCAACAACAGCTCCATAAGGATCAGCCTCTTTAACAAAAAAATCATACGTCTTTACACTGCTGTTATTGTACCCTTCCTTTTCTCCATATGCCTTTATGGTGATCTTTTTATACGAATCATCAGCATCAGAACCATATTGATCCAATAATTCACGGTCTATCAGGATCCTACCCGTATAGGGGATCTTATCTTCGGAAACAATCGGATCATCACTGTTTAATGTATAATAGATACTTGCTCCTTCGGTATCACTGTATAGTTTAACCTTAATGTCACCTTCATACTTATTATCATCGTTTTTTTGAGGATATACATCATATTCTATATCCTCAACCGAACTATCAATCGACCAACCGGCTGTCAGTTCCTTATCTTCCGTGACTCCTGTCGCAGTTTCATACTTAGTATTACCATCATACCATCCTTCGAATCTGTAACCGGTCCTTAAAGGATCATCTACAGTAAAGGTTCCCCCATTATATACTATGATACTTACCGATTCTTTATAGGAGATATTGCCTATGGCATCGGTTACTTCGAAGATACCTCCGTTTGCGTTCAAAGTTACGGTATGCTTTTTAAGTGCAACAGTTACCTTTATGCTATCGCTTCTGCCATCATAAGATGCAGTAACAGTAGCTTCCCCGTTTCCGACAGCCTTAACATTACCGTTCTGATCAACTGTTACCACTTCAGTATCCGAGCTCTTCCAGAAGACCTCGGGATCAGAAACCGGATCTGCATCCTTGTCCGTAACCGTAACGGTAAGCGTTTTAATATCACCGGCCTTATCTCCTGACCCAAAATCCGCGCTTCCGGCAATACTTACACTTCCTCCTTTTTCACCGTTGGCTGTCAGTGCATGGATTATGAGATTAGCTTTTTTTTTCTCATCTGTATATAAATCCATTACTGAGGGGTAGTGCCATTCATCGCCTACTTTTATAAAACTTTGATAATCATTTGCCGAAACAGTACATTCAAGACCCTCCCAAAGATCAAAATCGTATTCCAGATCCGGTGTATAATTAACTCCATCCATTTTAAGACTTACAACAACAGAGAAGTATTCATCTTTATCAAGTACAACAGGTTCCTTAAGCGGAATGGTATACGAACCCCCTATCATCATTGTCCCCGTTGTAGTTGCACTCTCCTGCAACTCCCCGGATTCAGGACCATATTCCGGAGTAACACCTTTATATATATCTATCGTATATTCAACATCTTCTAAATCAGGAAAAACACCTACCATAACTGCCTGCAGGGTTTCCTTATCGGAACCGCTGCCTGCTTTATAGATATTAGCCGTTTTCTCAAGTCCCGGTATATCATTACTATTATAATTCGTTACATCATGAATCTGAGAATCATAAAAATAATTATTATCATATACATCGTCTCCGGGATCCATCATTTCATACACATTGTAACTCTTAAGCGATTTATCTTCATAGGAAAGCCAGAAATATGAACAAATATCACCCACCGTTGTTTCCGTGGTCCAACTGTTTCGCACAAGCCAAGCCCCGTTTTTTTCCGGTAAATACGATGATCTGAAATTCTCCCTTGGATAATTATCATCCCATCCCACTATTACAGCCATATGGTTGGATGAATTAATCGATGAACAGAGAGCTCCGTTTACACCGTTTATATATTCATCGTATACTCCTACACTTATAGCTACGCTACCGTTTGCAACGATTGCCTGTTTTGCGAGATCCCGGTCCTGAACACTTAATATATAATAATTCTTAAGATGCGCAACATCATTAAATTCATTTTCACTTGAAAGTCCATCCGTTTTTGCCTTTTTGATATTCTCCTCAGTATAAGGTTCCGTTTCCTCCTGTACCACACCTCTCCACTGCATAAGTGTTTGTGCGGCAAAAATAGGATTTCCACCATATGAGAACTTTAAATCACTTGGCATACTCACATTATCACCGGTATCTCCCGCCAAAGATGGTGTACCTTTCGTATATGTCCAATAATTAAGGTGTAATTCACTGTAATCAATATCATTTGCACAGGTCATATCCGGATCAGTCATTTTACCCAAACCATGTGTCAGCATATAGAACTCATTTACCCCGGTAACAGCGACGGCCCAGCAGGTACCTTCATCTCCCTGGTCTTTGGGATCCGGATAATTAGCTTTAAGATATTCTTCTATTTTGTCTTTATCATAATAACTATAGGGAAAGGCCTGCTGTTCCCACTTTTTAGCATCATCTTCCCTTATAGCCATTCCGTCCTGGCCGATCTCATCATGGAATTCATCATAAGTTGTACCGCTGCCAATGACCGGAATGTCGTAATCACGCGGAAATTCTCTGTATCCACCTGTCCTTGAATTTATCTCTTTAGGCGTATATTGATCATCCTCAGCCACCGATGAATCATTCGACACATCATCCGATGTTTCGATCAGAATATCATTTGAGGATAGTGAATCATCATCCTCAATAATATCCTCTTCCCCAATAATATCCTCTTCTTCCAAAGTATCTGCTGACTCATACTCATTATCCACAAGCAGCACAGGCTCTTGAATTTCCAACGCCCTTACATCGATACCGAAAGTAGTGGTCATCATAATGGAAACCAATAATATCCTTACAATTCGTTTCATTTGTGCTTTCTTCATCCCGTAATCTCCTATTCAAGACAAAAACATCTGAATTTAACCCTCTGAATTAAATTATAACTCAAATCACATGTCATGTCATCCGTGACATGTCTTCCGATTACTTCCAATGTCTTGTCATCCGTTACATATCTTCCTATTAACTCCAAACCAAGAAAATCTACCTCGAGCAAACAAAACCCCTAATTTTCCCAAATTGTTTGCTCTATCCATTCATGACAAGCTATGTGAATTGAAAAAAGCAAACAAAATCCCCGAAATAACGGAAATGTTTGCTCGATCCACCCATGACAAGCAGGATGAATTAAAAAAAGCAAACAAAATCCTCGAA
>JAILKH010000079.1 GCA_024693925.1 Lachnospiraceae bacterium
CATAGACAGAAATACTGTTATCTCTCCGTTTTCTTTTCTCCTAAACAGCAGAGCTGTCATTAACTATCCTTTCAAAAATTCCGTTAACAAGAGAGGTCAGCTGATCACGAAAGATCACTACAAGTCCTATCAGCACGACCAGAATTTTTAGAGGTGTCGCTTAAAGCCAGTGATTTCAATGCTTTTAACACAATCATCAATGTGTTTACTATCTAGAGCATTATCCAAAGGCGTCATTTTGGCGTCTACTCTATTATTGAGTTGACGCTATTTTGACGTCATTACATTATAAAACAAAAGCAGGGGATTTCTCCCCTGCCTTACTTGTTTTAAACATCCGCGTAAGCGTCTAGTATATTCTCATATATTTTGTTGCCCTCTTTCATCATCTTCTGTATAACTCCTGCTGCAAGTTCTTCATCAGAAATTAATAAAACAGTCTGTTTCTTCTTGTTCACTATTCCATATCCACAGTCAGTATTAACGAGAGCATACTCTTCTTTTTGTGTTGTCCATAAATAGCTATATTCTTCAATATTCATATCATTACCATTTTTAATTTGCCAATTTTATTCATATGTAAAAATTCCCTTCCTTGACGGTTCATTCTATTACCATTCATTAGACTTTTCGTACAATCTTAGAATTTTTTTCATATTTATCCAGTATCTTAAGATTTCAAGAATATCTTCTTTATCCTTATGGATTACAATTCTTACAAGGCTGAGCTTCTGGATAAGTATTTATCAATTCTTCTCTTGTACAATTCAGATAAACACGGTTCTCAGGTTTCATCTTGGAGACTGATGGACAATCCGGATAGTGAAACTTCTTACTACTTTTATTCTTATTATATACATAAGTTACTTCTGCTTCCGGTGGCTCGCTCTGATCATTTTGTGATCCCTTTGTACTTGAAATAACAGTTTCTTCTACCGCTCTTTCCACTTCATTGCTATCACCAGCAAGCCAACTCTCAGAAGGCACGGTACTAAATGAAATTGAATCTCCGTCACTGAAAGCAACTATTGTTCCCTGCTCATCCGTCCTGAATACCTTACTTCCTCGATTTTTCAGATCATCCAATACTTCATGACGGGGATGCCCATAACTATTATTAAGCCCACAGCTTATCACGGCATACTCAGGTGAAACCTCATCATAAAAACCCTTTATATATGCCGTAGCCGCTCCATGGTGCGGCACTTTTAATACATCAACATCTATATCAAGATCCGGATCATATATAAGTGCCTGCTGTGGAGGAATAGTAGCATCACCGGTAAACAGGAAACTGTTATTTCCATGATCCAGCCTGAAAACTATGGAACTGTCATTAGTATCTGCAAATGTAAACTCAGCTGATGGCGACAGGATCTCAATCTGTGCATCCCCAAGTGTATATATCTCACCAACATCCACAACATGAGGGCTGTATCCCTTTGCCTTCATTGAATACTGCAACTGTTCATAAGAGGATGTATCATTTTCACAATTTGGTATAAGTATCTGTCCGCAGTCAAATTTATAAACTATGACATCCAGGCCGCCTATATGATCAGCATCCGGATGGGTTGCAACAACATATTTAAGCCTGTCAATGTTATGCTTCTTTAAATACAGCTGTATTGCAGTTCCTTTTCCCTCATCGCCCGCATCGACAAGCATTGCCTCGTCCCCGCAGATGATAAGTGAAGCATCTCCCTGGCCTACATCTAAAAAATGTACCTCCAAGCCATCCGATACGTAAGTTTTGTCATCTTCATCAGCACTGTCAACACTAAGCTCGTCCTCCATTGCATTATCTGCAAATGTTTCCTCTATAAGTACCTCTTCTGTCTGTACACCCTCATTTACTGAAGTTTCGGGTAATGAAGAAGCTTTTGTTTCTTCAACAGTACCAGAATAAACCTCTTCCCTGTTACTGTTCTTTCCCGTGAATGGACTGATGAACAATAATGCTATTATGAAAAGTATTATCTTTGTACTTGTCTTCATATGATCAACCCTCATAAAAGGCACGGTTACATATTATGATTCTGTCTACACAAAATAATCTCTATTTTTATATTTATCGTCACATATACACTTATATTTTACCATTTATGGTGTTGTCATTCAATATATGTCACATATAATATGATATGTTATCATACGAATAATGTTTCATATGGAATAATAGATACTCCTTCGTTATGGTCTATGCTATAATATTCTTAAATTATCAGTACATGTGCATAACGGTATTGGCTTCGATGTATTACCGTATTGCCCGAAACATATTCAAATTATGGATTACCCACTGTATTCAGAGGAGACCGGCTATGGAATGTTCAACATATGTATGCCCAAAGTGCCGTAGGACTTTCAGGATCAAGGGTGCTGACAGAAACTTAAAATGTGCCGACTGTCAGGACACATATCTTAAGGATATGCATATAGACGCAGATCTTTGGAAAACCTTCAATCTTGGTAAACAGACTCAGACAGTAGACCGTGCATTAAGTGGTCAGGATTTAGAAAAAGAGTATACGACAGCAGACAAGGCAAAATCATATTTTTGCTCTTCTTGCGGCGCACCATTGACTACAGATGTAAAATTCTGTCCAAATTGCGGAGAAAAAAACATCGTTTTTCAGGCAGAAAGCGTAACTACAGCTTCTACAGAAAGCGAACCACAGTTTTCCCGTAGTACTCCTGTATACCAGAATAATGAAGCCCAAACTGTCGGAGACATAAATGTTTATATTGAACCTGAAGGGAACAGGAAACCCTACACTATTATGGGAATAATATCCTGTGCGTTAGCCATAACAGCATTTTTCATAAACCCAACATTTATGGGATTATTGCTTGGATTGGTTTCTCTTATACTAGCAGTTTACGCGATTCGCAAAAAATGTAATCTGCAAGGATTCCCTGTTATTACAGTTATAATAGAATCACTGGTCATAACTGTAAGTATTATAGCTGTTTTAATCACTAAAAATATCAATGTTTTATTTGATGACAGTGTTCTAACATCTTTTATTGATAAAGAAACCGGCACAATGAAAAGTACCCAAGTCAGTATCCAAGATAGTACTCAGGAAAGAACTAAGGAAAGTTCCACAGAAAGTACTGAGGAAACAGCATATGAATGTGGAGGAATGACCTTTTTTATTCCTTCATATTATAAATATAACAGTCAAAGCGACGGCTTTAAATCCAAAAACGGCATTATTAAAATACAGAAAATTGATACAACTTTATCTGATGAGGTATTTTCTTCATCGGCAGCAAAATTAGATGAACTTATTGAAAGCAATGTTAAGGAGGCAGCGCCTAATCTTAAATTTACAGATTCCAGATTTACAGAAGTTGCCGGATGCTCTGCCAGGGAATGTACTTATCGAGGTATGATCGATAGTAATGAATATATTGGACATTTTATGGTTATAAATAATACTTCCAGCCAGTCATTAATATATTTTGGCCATGTATCAGCTGTAACGGGAAATCAAACTGCCACTCAGGAATTTAATGAATTAATAGCCACCGCTCAAAACCATGGTACATATTCTTATAATGATCCGTACCAGAACGCGGATAACAATGATCCGGGCATTTCAGATTCTGTGGATGCTTCAGATAAATATGTAGCAGACTATGATGCATCTACTTTTGAACATGAGTATTATCTTAACCTTGGAACTGGCGTATTCCACGAACCAAGCTGCTATAAAGTCAAGGAAATCAATAATGGAACTTATGTTTATGCTACCTTTGATGAAATGATCTCACAAGGGTATGAGGGATGTGGTATATGTAATCCTGATTAACTAAGTAAGATAATTACAAATAAGAAGGCGAGGAATTATACTCAATATCGTAAATGTTTTCCGCAAAAGTATAATGTATAACGAACAACCGGATATAGACACAAGGATCAAAACGGGAGTCAAATACGTTTGAGCAGCTGATTTTTTGTTACACTTTTCAAACTACCCGAGGATAACGCTACTATCTCCCCTTCAATCGCAAATCACTCTATATCATTTACAATTCTGTTTAAATACATATTGTGATACAGCTCGGTTTTTTCTAAATACTTATATTCATAATTATCTATAAGATCAAACTCAAATTCCCTGTTCAAAGACTTTGTATTACCTTTATAAGCCTCTGCGATATCATTATTAACATACCTAAGCAGAGCAAGTATATCGTGGCCATTAACCACATCCCAAAAATCTTTATATAATGAAAAATCAAAACTTTCTGTACTTTTATCCCATTCGCCGTCTTTATTTAGATACTTCTTTATTCTCTTATCCTTCTTTATTTTTGAAATCATTCCTTCAATCTTAGCAGATGAAAGCTTTTTTTCACTCTGCTCATTCATATAGGATATAATACGTTTTAATGAAATTTTCCCGTCATCTTCAACAAACTCTGCATAAGCTACCTCTACTTTGCCTGCCGATAATGATGAGAAATTCAACCCACTACAATAATCAGTTAACACCATTTTTATCAAACCAATCTGATATGCAGCGCTAAATGCTCTTCTGATGTCATCGATTTTAATGGAACATCTTTTTATTCTTTGTAACAAATCTGCATCTGTAGACAAAAGAAGTGTTTCAAGATCATGGGTGTCAGTAACAAACAACTGCTTCGTCCCTTCAAAAAGATTGTTTTCTGCTTCATCAAAATCCAAATCTACCATACCATATACAATCCACTTATCAGATCCGGGACATGATATAATCTGTGGAAACCTTGAAAGCCCACAAACCAATTGAACTATTGCCGCTTTATAGTTTATAAAATCTTCCTGCGGCTTTTTTCCAAAAGAAGACGGTCTTCTAAATGCCTTCTGTGCTATAATACATGCTACATCCGTACTTATTATTTTTTTTATAAATGCCTCGTCTGTTGCACCTTCAACAATGAGTAATCTCTGCTTTCCACCGTCTTTATTTACGAATCTATGATAATCTGCTTTAAATGAGAGATTTGCCATAAGCATTTTTACATAATCATTTGTTTTCTTTGCATCAATCATATTCCAATCCCTTTTCCGCATAAAGTTCAAAATGACCATTAACTATATTTGGAGAATGTGTAGCAACAATAGCCTGCAAATTATTCATCTCACATATTTGAGTAAGATAGTCCAAAAATGTTTCCTGCCATTCTATATGCAAGGAAATCTCTGGCTCGTCTATAAGAATTAATTCATTATCATTAGAGTTAAAAATGAGATTATAAAACATTATAAAATCATTCTTTTCACCAGAAGACAAACATGTAAGCGGAAGCTCCCGGTCATCCACCGTAAGCATTATCCCCTCTTTTCCATACTTAAATTTTTTACCGGTTATCCTGTTTCTTTCATTAAGAATATCCACAAATAACTTCATTTTGTCATATTCTTTTGCAAATGGATCCAATGTCTTATCATAAATATCCAAATATATACTAAGAAATGCGCCTTTCTGCCGATAAGCTGACTTCAAATTTTTATTATTCACCAACGGATCAGAAATATCAACCAAACCGAGAACCCTGTACTTCTCTATATCTGAAACATATTTTGTCCACCTTTGTATAAACTCCTCTTCTGCCATGATTGGTTTCTTTTCATCTGCCGCAAGATAAATATTTGGAAGCTGATCCTTCCCCTTTGATTGCAGGTTATAATACTGTTCCTTTAGTTCGTTAATTATATTTTGCGTGTTTATTTTGGCCATTTCTATTGGATTTTCAGTTTTAATATAGTTCCCGATTACCTTATTATGCAATCTGTCTGCCCTTGTATAATTAACACTCATATAACATCCACATAAAGTAAGAAGCTTATTGATTTCAGAAAATGCTTCATCTGGATCTTGATCTTGAAATGGTAGTTCAGCATCTGAAAACGGAATAGTCATAAACTCATCGTCGTCATCTCCAAACGGTAATGATAAGTCCCAAGCTTTACTCTTACACAAAACATTCTTAATTACATATACTTTATTCCTGCCTATTGAAAGCTCAAGTTCAGAATTTTGTAATACACTTTTAATGATATCCAAAGAGCCTTTCCCCGAAATCTCCATGATTTCTTTTGAAAGCTTTTCCAATGTATAAGACTCCTGATAATGAGAAGCAGCACATTTGCTAAGTTTAATTTTCTTTCTGTTTGATAAAGTACATATACATTCTGTAAAAGGTGTGGTTATTATGTCAGAAAAACTTTTTAACGTTGGCTTCAGCATAAAACTTATAAGATTAAAAATAGTTGTTTTTCCACACCCATTAGGGGCTATAAGAATGGCAACATCATGCCCGTTTTTTAAATCTATATCATAGTTGAACCTATCAAATAGCTGTTTTACCTGTACCCTCTCAAGCCGTGTTTTCTTCTTCATTTCTTCTCCTTATTCTTAATTAATTACTCTTAAAATGGAAGTATTTCATCTTCAATATACGAGAATAATGGCTTTTGAATAAAATCTTCTTCCGTTTTTTCTACCGGACGTATGTCATTTATATCCCATATAAAACATTTGCTGCATCGGTTAAACGAAATTGGTAAATAATACTGTACTCCGTTCATATCAGGGAACCCCCATTTCACCCCTCCTGCCACACAACGCCAATTGCTATGACACACTGGCTCAAATTTAAAATTCCTGTTTACAACCCAATAACGGGGTTGAAGCATAGAGAATAAATAATTTGCCCCGCCAATGATTTCCTTATCAGGCGCACAGATATGATCATCAACACTTCCCAGAGTAAAAGTCGCAGTTTTTGCAAGTGCCAGAAATTTAACAACACCCTTAAATACTCCTGAAGCATCTCTTTCTAATACTCTTCTACAACCAATATATGTATTGCCCGTGGTAGTTATATCATCAAAAATAACCAGAGCAGACAGATCTTGTAAGCAATTAGGATTTTCAATACGCATCGTTGTAACATTTGCATTGACAGTTCTGTCATTTCCATTGTGCGCTGATTCTCTCGATATATGACGTACCATAAGATGCGCACAATTTCTTATCCCAGTTAAATCCGATACGGTTTTCAGGATTTCTTCCAACGATGAATTCCATCTCCCCGCATTCGAAGAAGGAACTATCATTACCCCTATTTTACCGGAGTCATCGATATTCAATTCCCCTTTTAATGTGTCTATATAGGAAATGAAAAACTGTATTGACCATTTTTCTATATAGACAGGCTTATCTGGTACACTTACATTATATCCCTTAATATCTTTTGCAAAGAATTCTGAAAAAACATCATGATATCTTCCTGATCCAATCGGGAAATAATCAAATGCGTATGTTACTCCGACTTGATCTTGCTTCATTGACCATCTATAAAACAAAAAATCCCGAAGTTGTTCCACATCCTTCATGATAAGATATGGAAGTGAATTTATATTAAAATTCTGGATTTCCTGCGAAAAACGTTCATTTGACAATCCCCAAAGACATCTGATCGTAAACAGATTGTATTGTAAATTTCCCATTTCATACGCGGCTTTAATGTCATTTTCAGAATCTCCTATAACAACCAATGGCTGATACTTATTTCTAAATAACTCTATCGCTGATCTATAAAAATTCACCTTGCTTCCATTCCACAAATTACGTGTATATGGTATCAGCCCGTTAAACCAGTGCAGATCAATTCCAAGTTTAGTTAATACTCTTTTACAATATTCTTCTGGAGAAGTGGAAACAAACACAATCTCATGACTATACAACCTTGCATCACGAATCAGTTCCTGGATTCCGATAAAAGGTTTTACATTGCCTTCATCAATCTCTCTGTATGCCGCCTGCCAGTTCCGTTGATTCCTGTAACCTTCAGCGCATCTTGAATCTACTAATGTCTGGTCAATATCAATAATTATGTTATATGACATTTCCTTCCACCTTTAGCTATTGGATATTCATCAAATAATGACATCTGAACATATTCTTCATCTTGTTGTAATACATCCTCTTGAGATTTCATCAGTTCATTTCTCTTTATATTCATGTTTTCACAAAACTCATCCAAATCAGCATCATTAGCAATAAATACTGCTTTACCATTACGTACAAGCATTTTATTACCCTCTGACTGTTCTATATCACTATACTTTCCTGTATGTTTCACACATCCTACTAACCTGTCATAATCTCCTGCATACCTTACAGCATGAAGTGTACCGCCTTTTTCTCGTGTCTCTATCACCATAACACCGCTACTTAATGCTGCTTGGATCCTGTCTCTATCAACAAATGCTCCTTTAAATACATTTGCATATGGAGGATACTCACTCATAATTGCTCCGCCCTTTTCAACAATCTCTTCAGCTAATTTTTTATTTACCGCTGGATATATTTTTTCTAACCCACCAGCAAGAACGGCTATAGTTTTTCCCCCCGCATTAAGACAACCTTTATGTCCTTCTGTATCACAGCCAAGAGCTAATCCACTTACATCGACAAAACCTCTTATTGCTAAAGATTCACCAAGTTTATTAGCAACTTTAGAGCCAAATGTAGATGGTTCTCTGGTTCCTATTATTGCTACTGCATTCATTGAATTAATATAAGAAAGATCTCCCTTATAATATATAAGCGAAGGAGGATCATCACTTTTTCTTAGCAACTGCGGATATCCCTCATCCAAAAAAGACAGGATTTTTATATCCATTTTCAAACAATTATCCTGTATTTTCTCGGCTTCCTCTATTGCATTTTTTATATCCTCAGAGGTATACTCTCTTATTTTTTTGCTATCCCTTCTTGCTTCCTCAAGAATCTGAAAAACAGCTTCTTTAGAGCAATCTATATTGTTCGGTATACTAATATGATTTAAAACTGTCTTCCTGCTTATGCCCTTTAATTGCATGAGCGTTAATACTATTTTTTTCTTCACTGCTACAGTTCCTCTATAATTCCATGTACAATGGATAATTCAAATACTCAAAACCTTTATTTATGTGGATTCCTTATATTTTTAGTATAACATATTTGATTCTGTATTTCATTTGTTAAGTCAATATTCGCTTTTGTGGTTTCTGTCATGATGGCATAACAGCCCCGGCATGCACCGGGGCTTAACCTTACATATTTATCCAGTATCTTAAGATCGCAAGCATATCTTCTTCATCAAGTTCCTTCTTATTAAATGCATTCTTTAAATGCCTGTCTATCCTCCTGTAGGTCGTTTCAATATAAGTTGTTGATACATACTCATCAAATGCAGAGTATGGAGCCATGCCGCTCTTTGGTCTTTCTATCACTATCCGCTCACAGATTATCTTATCCTTTACTTCCGGTGCATCCTTACAGAGCCTTATAAGCTTTTTATCACAGGCAATCTCCTTATTTGTGGTCTCATCAAGCCTTAACTTTAAGGATTGCAGGTATATATACCATTCATATTCCGTGTATACAGAAAAATCCTTTATGAAATCATCAACTATATCCTTTTCATCCGCTTCCTCTATTTCCTTTCCCTTATATACTGCCTCTTCTTCCACCATATCCTCAAAATATGCAGGATCTTCCATTATTGCAAGACAATCCCTTACCTGATTTAAGGAAAGTTTCATGGAATCATTTGCAAGATGCTGGTTCTGCCATACTTCCCATGCATCATGGGCTGAACTGTTCCTCTCCCTTTCAAGAGCGGATATTATCTTTTTTACATGGCTCTCTCGTTTCATTTCATATTCCTTACGTCCGCGCTTTATCCCGAGGATCTTCTTTGTCACACCGGCAGTCCTTGCCCTTACAAACGCATCCACAGAATATGTCTGCTTTGTCTCTAAATAAGCAGGATTATTGAATTTATGGATATCCTTAAGGATCGAAAGCCTTAATTCATTCATATAATCATCCTCAAAACCATTAAGATTTCCAGACATAAGCCTTATGACTCTCCTTGTTTCAGACACGATCGTTTTCTCAAATGCCTTACACATCTCATTCTCGATCTCACGCAGTTCATAAGGACTTATCGTACAGATAAGCTCCCTGTCTGCATCTGATACGCTGTCATTCCTTAATACCCCTACAATCGGTGCCATCCTTGTAAGATATGTAACGGGCGTCTCGTTCTTTTCATCAAAAATAAACTGTTCTCTCATTTTCTCTACCTCCTACCGGTCTGTGGGGCACATAGAGCCCTAATCCGAAAGCCGGAACAGACTTTTCGAAGGAAAAATGGAAAAACAGACAAAAAATAAACTCCGTTTCACGCTCGACCAGTCATTCCGGTCGGGCCGCAAAACGGAGCGTAAAAAAAAAGAGCCTGCAAAACAGATCACCATTTGTGGTGATAACTCCGTTTTGCAGGCCCCTGCTATCCTTAACACCGGTTGCCTCTAAGGTCATCCTTTTGGCTGTTAAGTGCATCTTGCTCTTGGCAAACTCTTGGATATGCCGCCGATCTTTACGATTCTGTCACAGCATTCCTCATTCTGTATTCAATTATTTAAAACATATTTTATGCATTTTTTTCTATCATCTTAAATTCAGTCCTTATCCCGTTCTCATCAACAGTAACTGCTACGGAATATGTTTCCTTGCAAAGATCACAGTATACTTCTATATCCTTACAACATCTGCATTTAAAGAATCTCTTGGCCGGGTGATGCGGACAGGCTATCATAACAGGTTTTTTCACAGGCTACCCTCCTCATAAGCTTACTGCCTGGTGTAAGCTAAATCTGCTTACACTCTTTACTCATAAAAAGGATGGTCCATCCCATCCCTTTTAATCTTTATGATCATATATAGGACTATCTCCAGACGATCATGTCGTATCGTCCGTCATAGGAACACTCCCTTAAGAGCCCCAGTGTCTTAAGCCTTATCTGTGCTGCCTTGTGAGATACCTCAAAAATCTCAGTAAGTCTGTGGATAACCCTTCTTTCGGTTATTATATCATCGCCTTTTATAAGATATCTTAACCTGACTCCTTCTTCATACATTGCATCTGCAAAAGCCCTTGCAAATGTCTTCCTTGGCATTAGTATCGCCGCAGCAAGTGAATCTGCCTGCCATTCCTCCCAGTCACTGTCATCATAGTTACTGTATGCAGATGCAGAACGCACACCTTCAATATTTTCAGACCTGCAGGCTATCAGACTCCCTGCTTCGTTCTTTCGAAACTCAAATGTCCTTTTGTCAGGAGAATGATACGGCCTGTGACATATCCAGTGTGAGCATTCGTGTGCCAGAGTATAACGTCTTCTGCCGATATTACTGTTTCCCCACAGGCTGTAATCAATAAGGACTGTCCCTGCAGAAAGCTTTAGAGTCTCTTCATCTAGTCCTATGCCGTAACCGGTAAACTCCGTATCATCAAAGGCTATCATCCCAAGGATCGACCCGTCCTGTGTTATATACATATCCTTTACATCAAGATAAAGGCACTCGGTTGCCAGATTCATGATATCCACTGCCTTTGGATACTCAAGCACGTCCGGCATGTATTCTTTTAACAGATTTTCTCCTATATCATCAAACTCTCGTTTCTTAATGATATACATGCCGTTTTTCTTCATTGGATAATCAAGATGCATATTTTATTCTCCTTTGCTAAAGATTTCTCTGAGTCTAAAGCAGGAGAATAAAGGTTCAGTCCATGATGCGAAGGATCTCCTCCCATTTTTCGGCAGATAAGTTCTTCTTTTCTGCCTTTCTTAGCGCAAGTCTTGCATAATGTTCAGATCCAAGGTAAGGATTTATATCCTCAAATTCGCCTCTGGTGAGTGATGCTGCATCCATAAAGGCCTCTCTCTGTTCGTCTTCTACCTCTAACAGCCTGAACATTTCCTCAAGCTTTGCCCTGGGAGCATAGCGGTTCCCCTTTTCGATATCACTTAAATAAACAGGGGTAATACCAAGCTCTTTTGCAAATCCACGCACAGACTTACCCAAAAGCTCCCTGCGTTCCCGCACGAACCTTCCGAAAGTGTACGTATCAGCCCTATTAGACTCAATTATTTCTTTTAAATTCACGATTGATATCCATACCTTTCCATGATCGATACATCTGCCTGCCAGTGTCAGTGCCACCTGCATGGCAGTATCAGAAAACGCAGATCAACAGTTTTGAAGTGCTTATAAGTACCGGTACGGGATGTCATGGATATCGAAAGCAACCCGATACGAGACTTACTCTTAACAATCACCTTTTTCCTATCGAAGCATTGTAAGCATCTTCTGCTTACACTATACACAAAACGCATTGATTTGTCAATATGTGATTCCAGTTGGAGAAATAAAGAAATAATGTTAATTGGGTAAATTTGATTTGTGTAACGTCACATTCATTTATAAGTGTAGTCAGAACGGATGTTCTTTATATGCTTTTTTATCATCATTTTGGTTTATCTGTCATCCGGAGTGATTTTCAAAAAAATTTTCAGAGATTATTTTATAATTTTTTTAGCTAAGACTTTTCTTCTGATAGCTTCAGATATATTTATGTTTATCCGGTTGCATATCCTGTCTTCCTAAGGCTTACTGATCGTTTTAAGTTTACTTAAGGTGATCAAGGCAGAAGACATAGAGTGTCTTCCACCGGGGCGTAAGTTTATAGCGCTTTCCTTTTGTCAAGGGACTTTCGCGGCATATCCTCGCTGCGCTCCGGTATTCCACGTTTTCCTTGACAACGCAACGCTTAAGAAACTTCTTTTTGGATGGTATCCCGCCAACACGCATTTTGCGTATATGTGTACATATATACATGCTTGCCAAAAATCATCCCATAGCTTCTACTTTTTACATTTATAGTCATTCTCACGTAAGAGTTTCGGGATAATTTATTCATGAATCAAACAAAGCAAACAAACAAAGCGGGCACCTGTTTTTTTACCGCATACATAGTATGTATGATACAATATTTTTATATAGAAATAAGCGTCTTAATGTAGAAGTACGCGTTGTACAAAGGGGAAAGACTATGGATAATTTGTTCGATCGTGCACGAAAAACAAAAGAAAATGTTCTGGCAAAGCAGATTGCAGAAATGAAAACATACAGGATATCTGTGTATTGCTCCATACTTTTATATAACATCTATTTCTATATCCTGTTATTTTTAGGCAAATTTATCAGAAAAATAAAAATACAATCCAATAAACTCACAAAAAAATCCTTTTCGAGCCAATTGATGCTGACAGAGACTCGTCTGAATCGGGAGGGATTTCTTATAAATGAATTGATGGATATTTCAAGGTATTATATAAGATTGGGGCATCCTGTCCTTATTTCAGGCAATAGAAGTGAAGATGATATTTCGGCGAAGATGACTCGATCGGCGTCTGGAATTCTTCAAAAAAGTGAAATTGAGGGGAAATCGGTATATGAGATAAATGATCTTGTATATAAAAGATATCCTGACAGGAAGAAGCATCTACCCATATATTATTTGAGAATATGGTTGGGATTATCATGCTTCCTTCTTTTGGCATGTTTTGTTTTGAGCAAATATGATTATCTGCCTACGATCTTGGTAATTCTTCTGTTTACCATTTTTGAGTCTGGATTGTATTTATTTATGTCCAGGATAATTTCAAAATGGCATTTGGCTAAGTTGGTCTGGCTTATAATATCAGAAACAGGAAGTTATGAAACTGCAAAATCAGACAGGAGTATTTCAGAAGATATTGAAAATTATGAAATGGTTGCGCTTAGAATGCGAACTCTTCATACCCTTATCTATTCGGCTAATGTATTGAGCAATGAAGAGAATAAACTTAAAAACAGTATTGCTGATTATAATAAACAACTTGAAAGGAACAGTAAAATTATTAATTCCTATGGTATTGACACAAGCGCGGAAGAAAAGAGGATAATTACAGGCAAAAAAGATGAAAATAAGCGTATTAAGGGAATGATCCGGGAAACAAAAGAGCAGATAGCGAAAAAATCTGACGAATACAGTAAAGCCAATTCTCTTATTATGCTTTTGATAGAAGATATCGTCCCTGTTTTTTCAGGGAAATGGAAAAAGGATTATGATCGATTGAGAATTAAAAGCGAAGTGCAAAGGCAAATAGTATGCTTTTATTCTCTTAATGATATAAAAACAATAGAACAACGCTTTTTCGAAATTAATAATACGTCTGATCCTACAGCTATAGCAAAAAAGAAAAACGGATTGAACATGATTCCGTTTCTGACATCTTCAGAGAGATCTGCTTATTTAGGATTTTCTGATCCGGACAGCGAAGGTTATATCAATATAACCTTAGTTGAAAGAGAAGATAAACTTGTTGAGCCTTTCGTAACACAATCTGAAATGAATGAGGCGATGAAGGGGATTACTACAGAAAATACCGACAAAGTGCAAGAATATGAAGACATCATAAATCGGCTTCACAAATACTATGAGGATGAAAGTCTTAAGTGGACATCTGAAAAAACAGAACTTGAGCAGGCAAATATCAAACTTGAGGAAGAAAAGGCACAGCTTGGTAAGGAAATAATCGATATACAAAAAAATATAGATACTTTGGCAGATGAATTGAACCAAAAAAAAGAGGAATGCAAAAAGCTTCAGATCCTTATAGTTCAATTCAAGAAAGCCGGTAATGATGAGAAGGTTCGACAGCTGACAGCTGCACTGGCTAAATATCAGCAACAAGCAGAACTGCTGCAAAAGGAATATGATGATGCGATTGCAGAGATAGAAAACCTGTTTATAAAATTAGATAACCTGAATGAAGAGAAGGAGCAGCTGATTAGTAAACTAAATGAAAAAGAGAGTATGCTCTCTGAAGCAGACAATAAGATAAGATTATTAGATGATCAAATAGGAAAGAAAAATGAGGAAATATCCGGTCTCAATGATACAGTAGCGAAAAATGAAAATCAGATTGTAAGCTTAAATGGATTACTTAAAGCTGCAGAAAAAGCCTCAATGAAAGATAAAAAGAAAATAGAACAGCTCGAAAGTAACAAACAGATAAATGAAGAAACGATCAGGAAAATACAAAATAATAAGAAGGAATTAGAGAGAGAGAACCATATACTAAATGAAAAGATTACAGATAATACAAAAAAGATTAGTGATCTTCGCATTACAAAGGATAATCTTATAAAACTAACCAATTCACAGAAAAGTGAGATTGATAATCTCAAAAACAAGATTAAGAATAGTAAGAGAAATATATTATATGACGCACAAATATATGAAGAATTATACAGATGGATTCGTGGTGCTCAAGAATATGTTTATATTATTTCTCCGTTTCTGTCTAAAGATCAGGTAGAACGTGTGAATAAAAAGTTCCGTGATGCAGTAAGTTCCAATCCGGATCTTAAGATAAGGATACTTTATGGTATTAAGGATAAGAATAGTAAGGGTCAAATCACGAACGAAGATGCTATAATTAGGGCAAGGAGTTTGATCGGAAAACTTAAAATGGGTTTGGAAGGCCATATGGATGAACCTCGTGAGATAAATACTCATATTAAGCTGGTACTAGTAGATGACAGGAAATATATGATAGGCAGTGCCAATGTCCTGTCATTCGGTGGGATTTATAATAAAAAGGGGGATACACGTGGTGAAATTGCTATATGTTCAGAGAATAAAGAAGAAATTATGGAGCTGAAGAATAAGTTCTTTAATTGGTAGTTATACCGCCCAAGAGTGCTTTGCCTCGATTGGTGTATCCCTAATTTGCTGCGTACTTTACATATATTATATAATAGCCGGGGATAAATCCCCGGCTAATTATTTCAGTAAAATCATGCATTCATTCTCCATTTCATTCCCGGAGGGTCATAGTAAAGCCTTATACGTTTCTCCCTGCCAAATGAAGTTATATTACATTCATAAACCAGTGTGTTATTATTCACATACACACCATCGGGCATTGTCCTTGCCCCGTGTCCTGTAAGATCCCTGTATCCTTTTATCTTATATTCCTGAAATACGCCATCTTCATCGATGATCCGAATCTTCATCGGAGTTATCTTTCCATCACGGGAATGCTGGCATATAACATCTACCGGCTGAAGATCACTTGCCATATCCATCACCTCTTGATGGATATTATAGAACATACTTTCGATTTTGTAAAGATGTTATTGCGGAAGCCTTTTGAATCCAGATTTCTAACCTGTCATCCTCTAGGCAAATCTGAAACTATTTCATATTAACACTACTATCTATTACGGATTATTCGTTTGCGCTACCTTATTTAAGAAAAATCCCTATTAAAGTAGTTTTTACGTGTTCTGTTTTTCATAATTTTCCGCATAATCCATCAAA
>JAILKH010000087.1 GCA_024693925.1 Lachnospiraceae bacterium
CCTGAAGCAAAAGAGCCTGAAAAGATTCAAAAACCAAAGAAATCTGATAGAGTTCGGCAGGTAAAGGAATCCGAAAAAATCAGTGAAGTAAAGGAATCCGAACAGGTACCTAAAGCAAAAGAGCCTGAAAAGATTCAAAAACCAAAGAAATCTGATAGAGTTCGGCAGGTAAAGGAATCCGAAAAAATCAGTGAAGTAAAGGAATCCGAATCGATAGCTGAAGCAAAAGAGCCTGAAAGATTTAAGGAAGTTAAAGAACCGGTACAGGCAAAGGAAGCAAAGGAGTCGGGAAGAGCTAAAAAGGAATCATTAAAGAAAAAAAGAAAAAAAGCAATAACCGAAGATATTGGAAAAGATGGTTTGGAAAAATCCGAACCGGAAGATAAGATCATTATAAAATCCGATGAATTAAAGAAGAAAAATCGGAGAACAAAGAAGGCATTAAACGATATAGGAGCAAAAACTGCAGAGGAAACCGAAGCGTCAAAGACGGATAAAAAAGAAAAAAAACCGGTTAAAAGAGCTTCGGAAGCAAAGAAGAGGAGATTATCAAAAAAAGAAGCTGAAGACAAGATCCTTGTAAGAAAAGATCAGGAAAGCGAAAATGAACTTTCTAAAAGGTCTGTAAAGCAAGGCAAGATTAAAGCTGAAAAGAATTCCGGAAAGAAAGAAAAGAATTTCGAAAAGAAAGAAAAGAAAGAAAAGAAATCGTCAAGTTCAAAGGCCGGCTTTTGGGCTCTCTTGAGAAAGGAAAACAACTCCGGTAATGTTAATACTCATATTAAGCCGGAGAGTGAAGCAAAGCAAAAAAGTAAGGATAACAGTGAGCCGAAAGTTATAAAAACAAAGAAAGACAGAGTAAGTGATTTTCGTTTAAAGAGCGCAGACTGGAAAGACCATAAGGTTATTGAAAAAACCAAAAAAACAGTTTCATTCAAGGAAAGAAAAAAACAGCTTGCGGGAAGAATAAAAAAAGTGACTCCGCTTCAGTGGTCGATCGCAGCCATGGCCCTTGTGATATTTGTATCAGGGATTATGACATCCGCGGTATATGCAAATTATCAGGGAGAACAAAATAAAGCGATCGCATTGGCAAGTCTTAATCAGTATAAAGAGGATGAAAGTTATGTTGCGGCAGTGGAAACCGTTACCGAGGAAATGATCCCCGAAGCTGTGGAAGAAGCGGAACCTGTAGAGGTTAAAAGTCTTTTCCTGGAGATGTCATCTGTGGAGAAGGATCTTAAAATTAAGCTTGTTGATGAAGAAGACACTCTTGTAAAAGATGTTACCTGGAGTGTTACCGTATCCGAAAATGAAGAATTGGAAGAGGAAGCCGGGGCAGGAGAAAATCCAACAGACGAAAATTCTGTAGATGGTGCCGGTAAAGTATATGAAGATGATGACAGAGATGGAGTTATTTATATCACAGATATAGCTGCAGGCGATTATTCGGTAACTGTAAATCCCAGTGATGCTCTTGCGGATTATATTTTGCCGCAGGAGAAACAGCTTGTTTCGGTAAAGGCCACAATTGAGTATAAAGTTATAGCAAATATTAAAGATGAGATAAAGACGGAGAAAGAAGTAAATGTAGCTCTCGAGGATCCTAATGGTAATCAGGCGGCAGATGTTGAAACATCTTCTCCGGCTGTTAAGGATACTGTTGAGTGGTGTGAATCCACCCAGATCACAAACGGTGAGGAATATGTAGAGGCCACGCCTGATATAAGTAAGACTGCAGTTTCGGTAAAAAAGAATACCGGTTTATTGGTTGCGCTTAAAAATGTCGGTTTAAATGCAAGAAAGAATCTGCAGAAGGGTACTTTGCTGGGCTTTAAGCTTCCATTGGGATATCTGGTCGCAACGGAGGAATCCGCTGACGGAATATCTCAAAATGAAGCGGAAATACCGACAGAAACACCTACTTCTACGCCGGAGGTTACAGAGATACCGACACAGACTCCAACACCAACACCAACTCCAACAACTGTTATTGATAATGAGATCATTGCAGATCCTGTTATAATCACACCTACTCCTACGCCTGTTCCTGCGGAGGAGAGCAGTTTATCGATATCCGGAACGGGAACGGTTATTGTGGGCTCAAGTATTACTCTTTCGGCATCTTATTCACCCTCAAGTGCTACGGTTACCTGGCGTATGTCGGATAGTGATATAGCAGCATTAACGGATAATGGTGCTACCTGTATGATCACCGGGAAAAAGGCGGGAACAGTTACTGTTACCGCTGTGTGCAGTAACGGAAAAGAGACGTCTATGACGGTTACCGTAAGCAATGGTGAATATAGTGATGATGCAAAACTTTATGATGCAAGTAAGAATTTATTGTATGTAAAAGATGGTGACAACTATCGCGAAGCAACGTATGGGGATTATAAGAGTGGTATTTTTTCCACTTACTACCGTAAACAGGAAGGATTTTTGTATACGGGCTGGCAAAATATAGAAGGAAAAACCTATTATTATACCAGCGATCACAATTATGTTACCGGAGATCAGATAATACAGGGGATTAAATATTCATTTGGAATTGATGGTGTACTGGCAACCGGGTCCGGTGTTCTTGGTATTGATGTTTCAAAGTATCAGCCTAATATTAATTGGGCTTCGGTTAAGGCGTCGGGAGTAAGTTATGTTATAATTAGATGTGGATACAGAGGAGCAAGTACAGGTGTTCTTATTCAGGATCCGTATTTTACGTCACACATTAAAGGTGCAAAGGCAGCAGGTTTAAAAGTTGGTGTTTATTTCTTTACAACGGCATTAACGGAGGCTGAGGCCGTAGAAGAAGCAAGTATGTGTGCGGCGTTATGTTCCGGATACGGAATTAATTATCCGATATTTATGGATTGTGAAACCAGTTCAAGACCGGGATATAATTCCCTGTCAGCGGCCCAAAGGACACAGATAATAAAAGCCTTTTGTAACACTATCAGATCAGCGGGATATACTCCGGGTGTTTATGCCAATAAAACCTGGTTTACAAGTTATATAAATACCTCGTCTTTATCGGGATGTAAGATATGGCTGGCACAGTATAATTCTGCCGGACCGACCTACTCCGGACGTTATGATATATGGCAATATACATCAAAAGGAAAGGTTGATGGTATAAGCGGGTATGTTGATATGAATCAATCTTATCTTGGATATTGATCATTAATATATTAAAAAGGAAGTATTGAAATGGGCAAGATAATCGTAGAAACATGTGATATTAAGGGACTTAAAGTCATTACACCAACGGTTTTTGGAGATGAAAGAGGTTACTTTATGGAAACCTATAATTATAATGACTTTAAAGAAGCAGGTATAGATTATAATTTCGTTCAGGATAATCAGTCCGCCTCCAAGAAAGGTGTATTAAGGGGCCTTCATTTTCAAAAAGATTTTCCTCAGGACAAGCTTGTAAGAGTGATCAGAGGAGAGGTTTTTGATGTTGCGGTGGATATGAGAACAGGCTCTGATACATACGGAAAATGGTTTGGGGTCAGGTTGTCCGAGGAAAATAAAAAAATGTTTTTTATTCCGAAAAATTTTGCTCATGGATTCTTGGTTTTATCGGATTATGCGGAGTTTGTATATAAATGTACGGATTTTTATCATCCGAATGACGAGGGCGGAATAATGTGGAATGATCCGGAAATAAATATTGAATGGCCGATCGAAGAAGGTTTGAAGCTTACAATATCGGAGAAGGACACAAAATGGCCGGGTTTTAACGAGATAAGAAAGGACAGATAAGTCGGTATGTCCGAAAAGAAAAGATTTATAACCATTGTTACTGTTGCAGTGGTTATACTTAATATTTATATTATCTTTCATCATAATCCTTTAGCGGACAGAACACAGGAAATAATCAAGAAGATCGTTTCCTGTGTTATTTTGGAAGGATTTTATATAGTTTTTATTAAAATGTATGATAAGATAATAGTTCTTCCGGTGGAATTATATCAAAACAGAAAATTAATATGGAAACTGGCAAAAAATGATTTTAAAACCAGATATGCAGGTTCCTATCTGGGTATAGTATGGGGGTTTGTGCCTCCGGTCATTACAGTATTGCTTTATTGGTTTGTATTTGGAGTTGTAATGCCCGGGAGGGCCACAAACATAAAGGGTGATATGGAATTGCCGTATATTCTTTGGCTGATAGTGGGAATAGTTCCCTGGTTTTATTTTTCGGAAGCCCTGTCCGGGGGGACGAATGCGTTGCTGGAGTATAACTATCTGGTCAAAAAGGTTGTTTTTAAGATAAGTATACTGCCTATAATTAAAATTTTATCATCATTATTTGTTCATATATTTTTTGTTTGTTTCACATTGATATTATTGGCCTGTTACGGATATTTTCCGGATCTGTATACGTTGCAGCTTATATATTATTCTTTATGCATGTTCGTTTTTGTTCTTGGCTTAAGTTATATAACTTGTTCTCTTATAGTATTTTTCAGGGATTTAGGACAGATAATATCTATAGCATTACAGGTGGGAATATGGGCAACCCCCATACTTTGGAATTTACATCTTTTGGATAATAAGCCGGTTGTAAGGTTTTTGATCAAATTAAATCCCATGACATATATAGTGGAAGGATATAGAAGTTCCATATTTGACAAAATGGGATTTTGGGAGAATTTTTATTCGACAGCTTATTTTTGGATACTTACAGCAGTTATATTTGCCGTCGGTGCGCTTGTGTTTAAACGTCTTAAGGTTCATTTTGCAGATGTTTTATGATGGGAATATAATATAATAATAAGAGTATATAAATGGTTTTAACAGTTTATTGATCAGGGTGAATCATACGATATGGATAATGAGGAAAAGATTGCAATCAGTGTAAACAATCTTACAAAAATATATAAGCTTTATGACAGAAACAGGGATCGTCTCAAGGAAGCACTTCATATAGGGAAAAATATAAATTTCAGAGAACACTATGCTTTAAATGATGTAAGCCTTAATGTATATACAGGTGAGACAGTCGGAATAATAGGAACTAACGGGTCCGGCAAGTCTACAATTCTTAAGATCATTACAGGTGTTCTGAATCCCAGTTTCGGCGAAGTGAAAATAAACGGAAGAATATCGGCGCTATTGGAGCTTGGTGCCGGATTTAACATGGAATTTACCGGTATAGAAAATATTTATCTTAACGGTACAATGATAGGTTTTACGGAAGAAGAGATAGATGCTAAATTACAGGATATATTGGATTTCGCGGACATCGGTGATTTTGTGAATCAAAAGGTTAAAACATATTCCAGCGGAATGTTTGTACGATTGGCATTTGCGGTGGCTATAAATATCGATCCGGAAATACTTATAGTGGATGAAGCATTATCTGTCGGAGATGTTTTTTTTCAAAATAAATGTTATCGTAAATTTGAAGATTTTAAAAAACAGGGAAAAACTATTTTATTTGTAAGCCATGATCTGTCGTCTATCAGTAAATATTGTGATAGGGTTGTTTTGCTTGAGAAGGGAAAGAAAATAGGTGAAGGAAGTCCGAAAGAAATAATCGATATGTATAAAAAAGTACTCGTCGGTCAGCTTGATAAGCAGTCTAATACCGCAAAAAGTGCGGCTATGAACAAGAGTACTAAATGGAAAGACAGAATGCAGCTTAATCCCGATAAAGATGAATACGGAAGCGGTCTTGCGGAATTTGAAGATTATTGCGCTTACGATAAGACGGGTGAAATCACGAATACTATAATTAAGGGTGAAGAGTTTACAGTTAAGGTAAAGGTAAGATTTTTTGAAACCGTTCAGGATCCTATATTTGCCGTTTCATTTAAAAATATGCAGGGAACGGAAATAACAGGAACAAATACTATGTTTGAGAAAATTGTTACAGGTACTCCGGGGCCGGGAGATGTTATGGTTGCTACATTTACTCAGAATATGAGTTTGCAGGGTGGTGAATATTTGATTTCATTAGGTTGTGTAGGTTACAGAGAAGGTGAGTTTACCGTATATCACAGGTTGTATGATATTTTTAATCTTACGGTTATCTCATCAAAAAACACTACCGGATTTTATGATATGGATAGCGTTGTTGTTGTCGGTAAAGAAGAGGATTTTTCAGAGTGATCAAATTACACGGATAATAAGAAATATTTGGTACATAGCGGGATACGATATGAATAAAGAAAAAATGGAAGCCATAGGCAATGTGATTCTAAATTATAAATTTTATAAAGGTGAGGATTTTTATTCGGAGGGAATAAATGAAGATCTTTTGCTGGAATATGTAACTGATAATGATGAGGATGATTATCCTCATATTATACAGAACACCAGATCCTGGTCTGTTATGTATCATTTGTCAAATGTTCGTGAGAATATATGTAGTTTTTTACCCATATCCAATACCAGTCGTGTGCTTGAGATCGGTTCCGGTTGCGGAGCGGTTACCGGTTGTATCGCGAGTCTGGCAGAGCACGTTACCTGTATAGAACTCAGCAAAAAAAGAAGCATGATAAATGCGGTAAGACACAAACAATTAAGTAATATAGAGATTTTGGTGGGAAATATTGAAGATATAGAGCCTAATCTGGAAGAAAAATATGATTATATTATGCTTATCGGAGTTTTGGAATATGCAGGAAGTTATATTAATTCCAAGAATCCGTATAACGAGCTTTTGAGCAGGGTTAAAACACATCTTAAAAGGGATGGTAAGCTGGTAATCGCAATAGAAAATCAACTTGGACTTAAATATTTTGCCGGTTGTAAAGAAGATCATACCGGGAGAATGTTTGAAGGGATAGAAGGTTATCCCAATACTTCCGGTGTAAGAACCTTTTCAAAAAACGGTTTATTAAAGTTACTGTCTTCCTGTGGATATTCTTCAAGATTTTATTATCCTTATCCGGATTATAAATTACCGCATACAATATATTCTGATATGAAGCTTCCCGAATGCGGAGAGCTTAGTACCAATATGAGAAATTTCGATGCTGACAGAGTTGTGACATTTGATGAAACCAGAGTTTTTGATACCTTTATAAGAGAGGGTAAGTTTGAGGAAGTGTCCAATTCTTTTTTGGTAGTTGCTACACTCAATGATATAGATGAAAAAGAAGTATTTCCTGTTTATGCTAAATATTCAAGCGAAAGGGCTGCTGAATATCGGATAGCAACTATTATTTTGGCAGATAAAGCAGGAACTCATAAAAAGGTTTACAAACGTCCTTTGAACCAAAAAGCAAATGCACATATAGACAGTATTTACGTAAATTATCTGGCTTTAAAGAAAAGTCTGGACGGAACGGGTTTTAAGCCCAATGAATGTAACCGCTTAAACGATGAAGATGTTTATGTTGCCATGGCTGAAGAAGGTGTAACTGCGTTAAGGGGAATAGGACTGGAATATATTGACGGAATAACGTTTGAAGCATATCTTGATGAACTTGAAGAAAAAGGTGAATACGAGAGAATGCTGTTGCTTATGAAGCAATATGAGTCAATGATATATTCGGTAAGTAACAGGAAATTTGAGAATACAGAAGAATTTAAGAAAGTATTTGGAGAAGAAATAGAGGAGAATTATATGTCTCCGGAGGTTTCGGATCTGGATGTTATCTTTACGAATATAGTATTTGACAAAAATAAAAAGGAGAACGGTGAATGGAATCTTATTGATTACGAATGGACTTTTGGTTTTCCCATTCCTTCGAAATTTATTATATACCGCTCATTGTTTTATTATCTGGAAACCCATAAAGATTCACAATTTTTCAGGTATATAAAAAAAAGAGGACTTGATTTTTATGCCGAGTTTAAAATATCATCGGCGGAGAAAGAACTTTTTAAACGGTTAGAGAAAAGCTTTCAGTTATACATTGTAAAAGGAGCACCGTCGCTTGAAGTGATGCATGAGCTCATGCCGGTGCAAACCGTTGAATTAAGGGATATTGCATCAAAAGAGTTTTATTTCAGAAATCTTAATAATCCGGAAATTTTTTATGGAAGAGATTTCAATTTTACCGGAGATAAGAGGCTTTATGTATTTGCTCAAAATAATAATCATCGTTTGTCTATAGAAATACCCCTCGATCCGGAAATGACTACTCTTCGTTTTGATCCTACGGAATACAGATGTATAGTAAGTATAGAAGAAATAGAGGTAAGAAATAAAAACGGAGAGGTGACAGGTGTGGAGGAGTTTCTGACCAATGGTTATGAGGGGACAAACAAGTCGATTTTATTTGATGTTGATGATCCACAGATATATTTTTATGGTCTTCCGGCGGGGAATAAAGTATTATGTATTAAATATGTTGTATCTATGCCGGATATAGAGGTTTTTAAGATGCTGAAACAGTTATTTGCGGAAAGGGCGGAAAAAGAAAAAAAGCAGACAGAGCTTAAAGATAAGCTGTTAAATAAATTGGGAAGATCAAAGGGAAATCCTATACCGGCGGGGCTTAGAAAGGTTAAAGGATTTTGATGTATAATGGTATAAATATGGGGATAATGTGAATATGGGTATATTTGATAAAAGAAGGCTTACGGAAGAATATACGGAAGAAATAAGAAAGCAGACGGATCCGTATGGGTTTTTTTGCTCGAATATAGATATTGAAAGAGGAGAATCGCAAAATGCAGGTTGTCCTCCTTTTTGCATTTGTACCGGCCTGAGAGAATTGTTATTTGATCCGAAAGAACGAAACAGATGCCTGTCACAGACCGGAGACTTTATTGTTTTTTATGATAAAAATTCTGTTTATGAGGATTTGATCATAGGTAATATTCTTTGTGAGGAAAAAGAGGCGGAGATTATATACTTTGATGAGGACAGGGTTTTCGAAGGGAAAAGACATGCACCGTTCTTTAAACCCGAATGGTCCCCCGATACATTGGTTAATTGTAATTATATCGGTGATTTTTTTGCGGTTAAGAAGGAATTTGCCGTCGGAATTTTGGAATTAATGCTTGGAGATACGGAAGGTGGAGACACAAGGGTATTATCATACAGTGAGGATGAGTTAAGGTATGATTTTCTCTTGCGGGCAAGTGAACAAACGGACAAGGTAAGGCATATCGCAAAGGTTGTGCGGCATATTATAGATGAAACGGCAGCAGAAGAGGAGATTTATTCTGAATTTACCTGGCGTAATCAGTCACAAAAATATATAAAGATAAGAAATGATGCGTTTATGAGACGCGGATACGATATACATTTTGAAAAAGTGTTCGAGAGAAAGAATAACAGCGTTATCAATAACAACGCTATTAATAACATTGTTATTCAAAGCAACGATCCCGTTTATTCCCTGTCGGTTATAATTCCGTCTAAAGATAACAGTAACGTGCTAATAAATTGTCTTGAAAGTATTAAAAGGTGTTATATTCCCTTGCCGGGGAAAAGACTGGAGATAATAATAGTTGATAATGGCAGTAAGAGCAGTGAAGGGCTTAAAATTGAAGATTATTTAAGCAGATATTCTTCTGATATAGAAGTTAAATATATATATAAAAAAATGGAGTTTAATTACCCGGTTATGTGTAATATCGGTGTTTCCAACTCTGTCGGAGAATATATTCTGTTTTTAAATGATGATATAGAACTTATTGAAGATAATACATTTGAAAGAATGTATATGTATGCCTCACTTGGTCATATCGGTGCGGTAGGGGCAAAGCTTTATTATCCTGGTGGTAATATTATCCAGCATACGGGTGTGGTTGTGGATCTTGACTGCGGTCCGACACATAAGCTTGCCACTTATGCGGATGATAAACCATATTATTATGGCATAAATGTTTTTGATCATAATGTTTTGGCGGTTACGGGTGCATGCCTTATGGTTAGTCGTGAAAAGTACTTTAAATGTGGTGGCTTTAATGATAGAATGGGTATTGGTTATAATGATATTGATCTGTGTGTAAGGCTATATGAAAATGGATATTTAAATGTTATTTTAAATGAATGTATTCTTTTTCATCATGAATCTTTATCACGTGGCCGGGATAATGCGGACGACGAAAAGTACAGAAGACTCAGGGAAGAAAGGCAGCTTTTATATGAGTTGCATCCCTGGATATTAGAGAAGGGTGATCCTTTTTATTCGGTCAATCTTATTTCGGATTCATTGGATTATGTCGTAAATATCATACCGGATTATGCTTTGAGATCTTCGAGAAGCAGACTGATTGAGGATGATGCCCTTAAGACAAAGATACTTTCTCTGACAGCATCCGAAAATAATGATACAAGGATGGAAAGCAGAGGAGGAAGAAAAAATCCCGGAAGTAAAAAAGTTAATTTCAATATTGAGAGGACCGGCACTTTCAGAGGCATTATGAATGATCAGGAGGATTATTATCAATTGGAAGGCTGGGCAATATTAAATAAAAGAGATAATGCCCTGTATACTACGGAAATAGCGTTTGTATCGGAGGATGGGACCTGCCTGATATTTGATACATTCAAAGTCAGTCGGGAAGATGTAGCGGTAGTTTTTGTTAATGAAAAGAATCTGTTTCTTACTGGTTTTGTTTGTAAGATCCCGGTAAGTTTATTGAAAAAAGAAGAATCATACAGAGTTGCGGTGGTAAAAAGATCCGGAATTACGGGACTCAAGTATATGGCATTAGGAGATTATTATGAACCTTCAAGGGGATACAGAACAAAAGAAGGGTGATTATTACAGGGAACTGTATGAAAAAGAACTCAAAAAAAATGAGGAGCTTACATTAAAACTGGTCGATATGGAAGCCCTTAACGCCGACCTTACATATAAACTGGATAAAATAAGAAAAAGTAAGCTTTGGAAGAGTATTTATCCGTTCAGACTTGCGTATTCCCATTTGAAAAACCTTGTTATCAGGATAAAAAGATACGGAAATCTGAAAAATTTACTGAAAAAAATAGAAAGTAAAAAAATTGAAAGGGCAGCATATAAGAGTTACGGTACTTTAAGTATGCCGGATGAGAATGAAGCAAAGCGGCAGAGAGAAACAATATTTGAAAAAGATATTAAGTTTTCAATACTGGTACCGCTTTATAATACGCCAAGAAGTTTCCTGACACAGATGATTGAATCCGTAAAGGCTCAGACCTATGAAAATTGGGAGCTGTGTCTGGCGGACGGTTCGGATGATGAACATAAAGAAGTCGGTAATATCGTATTTGAATATATTAAGTCTGACGACAGGATAAAATATAAAAAACTTACAGATAATCTTGGTATATCCGGGAATACAAACAAATGCCTTGAGATGGCAGCAGGAGATTATATTGCGTTATTTGATCATGATGATCTGTTACATCCATGTGCCTTATATGAGTATATGAAGGTTATATGTGAAAAAAATGCGGATTATATATACTGCGATGAGACAACATTTAAAGATGACAATATTGATAATATGATCACCTTGCATTTTAAACCCGATTATGCGATCGACAATCTGCGGGCGAATAATTATATATGTCATTTTTCTGCTTTTTCCAGAGAACTAATTGATAATACGGGGTTGTTCAGATCGGAATTTGACGGTTCGCAGGATCATGATCTGATACTGAGGCTTACCCATAATGCTAAAAATATAGTGCACGTTCCGAAAATACTGTATTATTGGAGATCTCATGCCGGTTCGGTAGCTTCGGACATAAATGCAAAGTCCTATGCAATAGATGCAGCAAAAGGAGCGGTTGCCGCACATCTTAAGCAATGCGGTTTTACAGATTTTAAAATTGAAAGTTCACGTGCATTTGAGACTATATTCAGGATCAGATATAAGCTTCTGGAAAAACCACTTATATCTATATTGATTCCCAATAAGGATCATATAAACGATCTTAGACGATGTATTGATTCCGTAACAGGTAAATCATCCTATGAGAATTATGAGATAATAGTAATAGAGAATAACAGTGTAGAAGCAGAGACCTTTGAATATTACGAAATACTGGAAAAACATCCTTTAATAAAAGTTGTGAAATACGAGGGAGAATTTAATTATTCAAAAATCAATAATTTCGGAGAACAATATGCAAAGGGTAAATATCTGGTATTATTAAATAATGATACAGAGGTGGTTACCAGAACCTGGCTTGAAGAAATGCTTATGTATGCACAAAGACCCGATGTTGGGGCGGTAGGATGCATGCTTTATTACGAGGATTACTCAATACAACATGCCGGAATAGTATTGGGACTTGGTGCCCATAGAACGGCAGGGCATTCTCATTACAGAATGAGTAAAGATAATCTTGGCTATATGGGCAGGTTGTGTTATGCACAGAATGTATCCGCAGTTACCGGGGCTTGTCTTATGACTTCAAAAGATGATTATGAATCGGTAGGCGGTCTTAATGAAGAACTGAAGGTCGCTCTTAATGACGTTGATTTTTGTATGAAATTAAGGAGAAAGGGATTGCTGAATGTGTTTACTCCTTTTGCTGAATTATTTCATTATGAGTCCAAATCCAGAGGAACGGATGTTACAGATGAAGCAGAACGCAGTAATGCCGAAAGATATAATAAAGAGTGTGAACTTTTTAAGAGTATATGGAGTAAAGAACTTAAAGCGGGAGATCCGTATTTTAATCCGAATTTTTCATTGGACTACAGTAATTTCGTATTAAAGGGAGACCCGAAGTCTATGGTATCCTAAAATATATAAAAACCAAAGGAGGTAAGTATATGGGCTATATGGATCAGTATAAATATTGGAAAGAGGATGCTTATTTTGATGAAGCCACTAAAGCTGAACTTGAGGCTATATCGGATGATCAGGCTCAGAAAGAGGACAGATTTTATAAGGATCTTGAGTTTGGAACCGGTGGGCTCAGAGGTGTTATCGGGGCAGGAACAAACCGTATGAATATTTATACCGTAAGAAGAGCAACGCAGGGGCTGGCAAATTATATAATCAAGCAGGGAACCCAGAGTAAGGGGGTGGCAATTTCCTATGATTCCAGGCATATGTCTCCCGAATTTGCCGATGAGGCTGCATTATGTCTTAATGCAAACGGCATAAAAGCGTATGTTTTTACTTCACTGCGTCCTACTCCCGTATTATCATACGCAGTAAGAAAGCTTAACTGTACTGCGGGAATAATGGTAACTGCAAGTCATAATCCTCCGGAATATAACGGATATAAGGCTTATTGGGATGATGGTGCCCAGATCACTTCTCCAAGAGATGTTGATATTATAAATGAAGTTAAAGCAGTTACAGATTACAATGATGTGAAGACAATGACTAAAGAAGATGCCGTTGCTCAGGGCTTATATAACCCCATAGATAAGGATATTGATGATCCGTATATGGAAGAATTAAAGAAGCAGATCATTCATCCGGAGGTTATTAAAGAAATGGCGGAAGATATCAAGATCGTCTACACGCCCTTTAACGGAACCGGTAATCTTCCCGTAAGAAGAATTCTTAAGGAGCTTGGATTTAAAAAGGTATATGTTGTTCCCGAACAGGAGAATCCGGATCCGGACTTTACGACTTTGGAGTATCCTAACCCTGAAGATCCCAAAGCCTTTACTCTTGCGCTTAAGCTTGCCAAAGAGAAGGATGCGGATATAGTTCTTGCAACAGATCCGGATGCAGACAGACTGGGTATTTATGCAAAGGACAGTGCTACGGGAGAATATATTCCTTTTACGGGAAATATGTCCGGAATGCTGATTGCCGAATACATCTTAAGAGAGAGAACTGCTTGTGGGACCATGCCCAAGAATCCTGCTCTGGTTAAAACCATAGTTACTACAAATCTTGCCGATCCTATGTGCGAGGCATATAATGTTAAATTAATTGAGGTGCTTACCGGGTTTAAATACATAGGTGAGCAGATTAAGTGGTTTGAAGAAAATAATACATATAATTATGTTTTTGGTCTCGAAGAAAGCTATGGATGTCTGGCAGGAACCCATGCAAGAGATAAAGACGCTATAGTAGCGGTAATGTGTCTGTGCGAGGTGGCTGCATATTGTAAGAGCAAAGGATTAACCGTATGGGATCAGATGATAAATATTTATAAGCAATATGGTTATTATAAAGAGGGTATTCATACAATTACTATGAAAGGTATTGAGGGAGCCCAGGAAATACAGAATATTATGAATAAGCTCCGTAATGATCCGCCTAAGAAATTTGCTGATCTTAAGGTACTTAAATTCCGTGATTATAAAAAGGATGAAGTAACGGATATGGTTACGGGTGCTAAGGAAAAGACCGGTCTTCCGGAATCAAACGTATTATATTTTGAATTGGAAAATGATTCCTGGTGTTGTGCAAGACCTTCGGGAACGGAGCCTAAGATTAAGTTTTATATGGGAATTAAGGGCGAAAGTCTTGAGGATGCAGATGCCAAACTTTCGGAATTAAAGGATGCGGTAATCGCAGGTTTTGACTCATAGAAATAATATTTGATGGTTAGTAATGAATAAACAATTGGAAAGGTTGTGGAGCTTAAAGACCGTAAGGTATGCGCTTTTGGCCATACTTACGGTCATGGCTCTTATTTCGCTGCTTCAGGGCATAAGGAATGCACTTGAATTCAGTCAGGATTTTCAGTGGGATGCAACCAAAACTTTTACAATGAGAATAAATCCGTATGATGAATCCTTAAATCCAAGTGGGATTTTGGATCGTTATGGATTTGAGGAGTACTATCTGCAGATGGAGGCTAATCAGTTTCCATCGCTTTTGATGCTGTTAATTCCGTATACATTTCTCCCACCCCTTGCAGCGAGGTATGCCTGGATAATATCTAATCTTATTTTTACTGTAGGTATAATAGTTTTGTTAAGGCAGACGTTCTTAAAGAAGGCAGATAAGTATGTGTTTGTCGCATTTATGCTTTTGATGATCGCAGGTACCCCTTACAGGAATCAATTGGGCGTAGGACAACACACCTTGTTTGCTTTTTTCTTTTTTTTATTGGCCGTAAGGCTGGATGAGATGGAGGACAGTAAGTGTGCCTATGTATTTTCTGTGTTGAGTCTTTTTGTCTGTTATTTTAAATATACTTTAACCGTTCCGTTATGTATATATTTTATTTATAAAAGAAAATATATGAAAATCATAATATCTGCTTTTTTTCATGTTGTGCTTACATTAGTGGCGGCTTTGTGGCTTGATGATAGTTTTATAAATATGATAATTAAGCCTTTAAAGGTTTCGAGTGCGTTATCTGCTGAAGGAGGCATAGATTTCGGAGCATTATTAAAGGGTTCGGTATTTGCGTATTTGCTTGCTTTTTTTGTAATGCTTTTCCTTTTGGTCATGTCTTTTAAATTATCGAAAGAAATGGAACTGCAGGTTATCAGTATTCTTATTTTGTGGTCGTTAATAATTACTTATCACAGGACTTATGATTTTTTTGTTATTACAGTGGTGCTTGCATTTTATCTGGCAAGGCAGAGAGATTTTATTTTTAAGCTATGGTATGCTATAGTAATTGCCGGAGTTTTCTTCGGTCTGAGGATTTTTTCGGAGTCGGCAGGCTCGAAGATTGCGGTGGGAATTATTTATTATTGTTTTACGATAAGTATGACTTATATTGTATTAAAAGAAGGAAAGAAAAAAAATACAGAAGTACAGGGTGAAGAATGAATAAAACTATGACAGATAAACTTTATATTGTAATACCGGCTTATAATGAAGAGGCTAATATAAGACAGGTCGTATCTGACTGGTATTCGGTAGTAGATCAAAAAAGTGCGGACAGTCGTTTGGTAATAGTTAATGATGGAAGTAAGGATAATACCCTCAGTGTATTGAATAAAATGAAAGCCGACTGTCCCAAGCTTATAGTTTTGGATAAAGAAAACGGTGGGCATGGTACTTCAATATTATTCGGATACAAATATGCTCTGGAACAGGGAGCTGATTATATTTTTCAGACAGATTCGGATGGTCAGACATATGCTTCAGAATTTCAGGAGTTTTGGGATGAGCGTGCAAATTATGATATGATAATAGGATACAGAAATCATAGGGAAGACGGTATTTCACGGATCATAGTGACAAAGGTCCTAAAGTTTGTCATAAGAATATGTTTTCATATTGATGTAACGGATGCAAACACCCCTTTCAGGCTTATGCGGGCAAAGGTACTTAAAGAAGAGATTGTATTGATACCTAAAGATTTTTTTCTTGCAAATGTACTTATAACCGTACTATTTACCAAGCACTTAAGAAAAGTAAAATATATTCCTATTACTTTCAGACCCAGGCAGGGAGGTGTTAATTCAATAAATATAAGGAGAATATTCAAAATAGGACGTCAGTCGCTTAAAGATTTTAAAGAATTAAACAAAAAGATATAATAATTTATCTTAAGGAAAAGACGAAGGGTACGGACGGATAATCGGGAAATGGAAACTGAAAAAACAAGGGAAGTAAGAACGGGAAAAAATGATGGAAACAAGAAAAATCTGTTGGATCAGATTATTAAATTCGGGATTGTCGGCGGAATAGCATTTTTGATTGATTTTGCCGTATATAAGGCAGTAAACAGTCTTCTGCCCTTTGATAAGGGATATATAGTGGCCGGAGTGGCGGGATTTTCAATATCGCTTATTTTTAATTATCTGGCCAGTATGCGATTCGTTTTTGAAAGAAAAGAAGAAAACAGCAGGAAAAAGGAATTTATGATATTTTTGATATTAAGTCTTATCGGCTTGGGACTTAACGAATTGTTCTTGCTGCTTTATGTTGAAGGAATAGATAAGAATCTGAAATTTATACATTATATGCATGAAATTATCTATAATGTTATGGATGAGAAGGGTATTAAGGTTGTTAAGAGTATTAAAGAAGTTACGGAGTTGTTTGCCAAGATATTTGCCACTGCGCTTGTTATGGTATATAACTTTATAAGCCGTAAAATGACGCTGGAAAAGAAGGTTGATTAAACATGTTTGGAGCGAGAAATAAAGATAAATATTTAAAAAGGAGAAAAGAAATATTAAAGAGTCTGGTTATATTTATGCTCAGTTTGACGCTTTACGGATGCGGGGAAAAAAATACGATCTCTCAAACCGGGGGGATTAAAGAAAATGAGCCGGTTAAGGAAATTGTTATTACTGAAGAAACAGATAAAAATACAGATAAAAGCACTGAGAATGAAAGCGATACCATAGATAGTACAATGATGAATGTTGAAACGGCGGATGCAGTTTCATATTCGGCCATTCCTGCGGGAAAAGAACCTCAGCAGGAAGAGGTAGAGCCGGTTGAAGACAAGAAGGATAGTATATTACGTACCGAAGACGGGAAGATAATCGTTGATCTTGTAATGTTTATGGGGCAGAGTAATATGTCCGGAACAGGAGGAAATGTTTCTTATGCTCCGAAGGTTGAAGAGGGCCGAGGTTATGAATTCAGGGCTATTTCGGATCCTACAAGGCTATACCCCATAAAAGAGCCTTTCGGAATCAATGAAAATGTTAAAGGTGCTATAGAGGATCTTGCAATAGGAAAAAAAGGTTCAATGGTTTCTGCGTTTGTAAATAAGTATTATGAGCTTACAAAGGTTCCGGTAGTTGCGGTATCCGCATCCTCTGGAGGAAGAGACACTGATTTCTGGATGAGCGAGGCGGTTATGAATGATTTTAGCGAAAGACAGAAAAGGGCTCAGGTATGGCTTGAAAGCAATAATTATCATATCAGAAAGCAGTATGTTATATGGCTTCAGGGAGAGTCTGATGCGGAAAACGGGATGACACCCGAGGAATATAATCAGAATATGGATAATATTATCCGGCCGCTGTTTATAGGTGGTCTGCAGAAGGTATTTATTGTTACACCCGGAAGAACACTGACGGGAAAATATTTCTTTGATAATGTTGTTTATTCGCAGATAAATATGTGTAAAACAAGTGGTTACTATGCGCTGGCCACAACGGTACTTAATTCCGTAAGTACTGAATATATGGTAGATGAATTTCATTATAATCAGTCGGTTTTAAATGTTATAGGTAAAGAGGCTGCGGAGAGTGCAGCATATTATACTTTGAATCGAAAAGAAAAATGTTTGTACAATTACAGAGATGAAAATGTTTATATCCCCGACGGCTTTGAGTATACACCGGAGGAGATGCAGGTGGAACCTATAGATTACAATACAAACGGAGAATTTGTGAGGTACTGAAATGGATAAGATTCTTGTATTTATTCCGGCATATAATTGCGAAAATCAAATAATAAGGGTGCTTTCGCAGTTTGATGATGAGATGCTTAAATATATATCTCAAATTATAGTAGTAAATAACAGAAGTACCGATAATACGGAAATGGTAGTTGCCGCTTATATAAGGCAACATGCTGATATTCCAATAAAGCTTCTAAGAAATAAAGAAAATTATGGTCTGGGAGGGTCACATAAGGTAGCTTTTAATTATGCAATAGATAACGGATACGATCACGTTATTGTTTTGCATGGGGATGACCAGGGTTCAATAAAGGATTTTCTACCAATATTAAAAAAAGAATATTACAAAAAACATGATTGCGTTTTGGGAGCCAGATTTATGAAAGGATCAAGATTGGAAGGTTATTCCCTGTTCCGATCTTTTGGTAATGTGGTGTATGATTTTTTATTTGCTTTTGTAGTGAAGAAAAAGATTTATGATCTTGGTTCCGGCCTTAATATGTATAGTACAAAAATGCTTAAGGATAGATTTTATTTCAAATTTCCGGATAATTTAATGTTTAATTATTGCATGATCCTGGCATCGGACTATTATTCGCATGATATAAGTTTTTATCCGGTTTCCTGGCGTGAAGATGATCAGGTAAGCAATGTGAAAATGATGGATCAGGCAATGAAGGTATTAAAAATGCTGAGGGATTATTATAAGGATCCGGAGTCCGTTAAAAAAGATTACAGAGACAAAGTTATAAATGATTATGAGGCGGATGTGATAGCATGATAACATTTAAGCTGATAGCGGGAATCTTCCTGTGTGCAGTATGGTTTCTGATCGTACATATTATTAAAATGTTCAGGATGTACCTGGTATTACTTGAAAAAGGTGTTGAATTTAAAAGGTTTGTTTTTGCATATTGCAGAACGACTTTGATCAATTTGATCATACCTTTTAAACTTGGTGAAGTATACAGGGTGGCGGTATATTCAAAATTGATAAAAAATCTGGGTGTAGGTATAGCCGGTGTTATTGTGGATCGTTTTTTTGATACGCTGGCACTTGTGCTTATCCTGTTGCCCATATTAGTTCTTTATCCGGCAAAAATTTCAATGGTTTCGGTATTTTTGATCGTATTTGTACTGTTTATTATTTTTGTATATTTGATGTTTCCGTCAACCTATAAATATCTTAACAGATATATAATAATAAATCGTGAATCCAAAAGATCCATGGCTATTCTTCATTGGCTGGAGTTACTTAATGTAGGATATGAACATATTCGAAAGCTTATTATAGGCAGATATGCGATCATTACCGTTATGTCCTTTGGGGCCTGGGTTTTGGAAGGCGGATTGTTGTTTGTTATCGCTAAACTTGTGAAACTGAAATTTGATCTGTTGGATTTTTCCGAGTATATTACATCAATATTGTCATTTGTTCATAGTGAAGTGCAGCAAAAATATACTTTGTTTAGTATAGTCCTTATGTCGGTGCTGACATTGATAACAGGTATTGCGGTGTTTATCTCATCGGGAAATAAAAGAACAAAGAAGGACGGAAAGGAATAAAATGGGAATACAGAATAAAAAAGTTCTGGTAATATATGATGATTCAAGAAAGCCTTCTGTTAAAATAAGTGCTATTACAGGAAGGAAAAGTTACGGAAATATAATATTTAAACGACAGCCTCTTAAAGTAAGAACCGGTATCGGTTATATGAAGCTTGATTTTGTGAAGGCATTTGTGGATTCCAAAGATAAAGAAGAGATATCCGGTTATGCCGCAGATAATGTATCTGTATTTAAAATTTATTCGGATCATGAATCGGTGGATTATGAGGCCATCAAGGTTTTATTGGAAAAATCCTTATATATTAAGGAAAACTATATCGTGAAAGTGAAGGAAAACACAGCTGCGGTTATGTATCCGTCGGTAAAGGACTATATAGAGGCTGATAATGAGGCCAAAGAAGAGGACTTTGAAGTAATAGAGACCGATGCACTGATTTCCATTGCCGATGCTTCCAATTTCAGGACCTTTATTACCAGTGGATTTGATGCAAGGTTTTTTAATACCTTGAAGGGTGATGATTATACGGTTGTGAAGAGTTCGGATAATATTGAGAAGTTAAGGAAGGAATATAAATATTTTACTTTATTGCCTGCCGATATGAAACCCTGGTTTGGAACGGTATATGATTACAAAGAAGAAAACGGTAAAGCATATTATTCGATAGAAAGATATCATATGACCGATCTGGCAATAAGATATGTTCATGGGGCCATCGATGAAGCCGAATTCAAAGATATATGCAGGATTTTATTTCATTTTATAGAATGCCGGAAGATAAAGGAAGTCAGTGATGAGGAGTATGAGGCTGATTCCAAGGCATTATATCTTGATAAAGTGGATCAGCGGATAGAATTATTAAAATCTTTATCCGGGTATGAGAAGATTAAAGCGTATATTTCCACAGGAACGGATTATGGTGATATTGATGAAATAGTAGCAAGATATAAGAGAATATACAACGATATTGTGCAGGGACGCAGATTTAAAAAGGTTCTAGTGGTGGGACATGGAGATCTTTGTTTTTCCAATATTTTATATAATAATGATGTCAGCTTGCTTAGACTTATCGATCCAAAGGGAGCTTCCTGTGAAGAAGAGCTGTATATGAATCCTTATTATGATATCGCAAAGCTATCGCATTCTATTTGTGGGGGATATGATTATTTTAACAGTGACCAGTATGAGATCACAGTAGATCCGAAAATGAGGCTTAAATTGATTCTTGATTGTGATAATGATAAATTTATCAATATCTTTTATGATTATCTTGAACAGAGTAATATAGATAGGAGACTTATAAGAGTGTATGAAGCTTCTCTGTTTTTGTCGATGCTTCCGCTTCATATAGACCGTGAGAAAAAGGTTATGGGTTTTATTTTAAATGCCATAAGGATACTGGATGAGCTTGAGGAATAAAATTATCGTTGTATTAGAGAGAGGATTGATTTATGAACGATGAATTGACTTTTATTTTTGATATAGACGGCACTTTATGTCCGATCAAAAATAAAGAAGAGAGATATGAGGATATTGTGCCCTATCCCGAAATGGTAGAACGCATAAGGGAATATAAGGATCAGGGTGCAAGGATCATATTATATACTTCGAGAAACATGAATACTTATAAAGGGAATATAGGTCTTATTAATGCTAATACGGCCAAGGTTATTCTGGAATGGCTTAAAAAATGGGATATACCTTATGATGAAATAATATACGGTAAACCATGGCCCGGTCATAACGGGTTCTATGTAGATGACAGAACAGTGAGGCCCGATGAGTTTTTGGAAAAATCGGTGGATGAATTGAAGAAGATTTGTGATATGAGCAGGTGCGATGGGAATTAATGACAGATTAAACAAACTGAATATGAAAAGGGTCGCAAGCTATTTAAAACGTAATGGCTTAAGAAAAACCTATTATAAGGTACGGGAAAGGCTTAACAGGGATGATGAGGAAAAGGATTATCTTATAAGGGTCGAAGAAGCACGTTTAAATGAAGCTGAGGCAGAAAGACAAAGAAGGAAAAAATTCTTTCATAACTATAAGTTCAGTATATTGGTTCCGGCCTATAATACTAAGCCTGAATTTCTGAAAGGTATGATGGATTCCGTGGTTGCGCAAACTTATACGGATTGGGAATTGTGTATTGCCGACGGAAGTGATACCGATATTGTACAGAATACCGTAAAGGAATATTGCGCGTTGCTGGATGAAGAGACAAAATCCAAAATACGGCACCAGAGACTTAATGCAAACAGGGGGATCGCCGGGAATTCCAATGGGGCTTTGGTAATGGCGCAGGGTGACTATGTGGGAATGCTGGATCATGATGATATTCTTACGGATAATGCTCTTTATGAGATCATGGAGGTTTTGGAGTCGGGAATAGAAAGAAACGGAAATATATATTCTTCAAAATATAAGGCTTTTTATTCGGATGAAGATAAGACAGATGAATCCGAAACAAGATATTTTGATCATCATTCCAAACCGGATTTTGATATTGATCTTTTAAGAAGTAATAACTATATTTGTCATTTTTTTGTTGTCAAGACCCAAATAGCGCGTAAAGCCGGAGGATTTCGAAGTGAGTTTAACGGTGCGCAGGATCATGATTTTATTTTCAGATGTATTGAGCAGCTTGAACCGGAAGAGATATATCATATACCTAAAGTTTTGTATCATTGGAGGTCCAGTATTATATCTACAGCCGAAAATCCGGATAGTAAGCTTTATGCATATGAAGCCGGGAAGAGGGCAATCAAAGCACACCTTGACCGCCTTAATATAGATGCTCAGGTAAGTGATACTTCACATTTGGGATTTTTCAGGATAAAGTATTTAGTGAATGATCCTAAGGTGAAAATAATGACGAAGGATGAATGGGATTATCTTACAAAGGAGTCTTTTGAAGATATTAAAGAAGATTATATTATGATCCTTGGAAATAATATAAAGCCATTGAGTAAAGATTATATTAATGAACTTGCGGGAATGCTCTTAAGAAAAGAGGTTGGAGCCGTGGGAGGTAAGATCCTTAATAAAAGAGGGCGGATAGACAGTGCGGGTTATATGTATGATGAAGATAAGAAATTAAAGCCGCTGTACAGAGGCATGAACGGTCATTATTCGGGATATTTACACAGAGCCTCACTTCAGCACAAGGTCGATGGTCTGGCAGCAGATTGTATGATGATCAAAAAAAGTGCTGTAGAGTATATAAATAAACCTGTATTGTCGGATAAATTTCTTACATTATACGATCCGTTTGCATTGTTTAAAAGAAAGGTATAATATGGCTAAAGTAAGTGTGGTTATACCGAATTATAATGGGGAAAAATTTCTGGAAGACTGTCTTGGTTCGCTAAAGGCTCAAACTTATGATGATTTTGAACTTATAATAGTAGATAATGCTTCAAAGGATAATGGAAGGGAAATAATAAACAGGATTTTTCCGGAAGCAACATTAATAAAACTGGAAGAGAATTATGGCTTTTCCAAAGCTGTTAATGTTGGGATAAGGGTTTCGGAGGCGCCTTATATTATTTTGTTGAATAATGATACAAGATTGGAAGCGGATTTTGTGGAGAATCTTGTTAAGGCCATAGAAAGGGATAATAGGATTTTTTCTGTAAGTGCCCGAATGCTCAGAATGGATGATCCCGGAAAAATAGATTCTGCCGGAGATATGTATTGTTGCCTTGGGTGGGCTTTTGCAAGGGGGAAAGACAGGGCAAAGGAAGGCTATGATAAAAAAGAAGAGGTTTTTTCCGCTTGTGCCGGGGCTGCAATATACAGAAAAGATTTATTTAAAGAAACCGGTCTTTTTGATGAAAAGCATTTTGCTTATCTTGAGGACGTTGATATAGGCTATAGAGCCAGAATAAACGGATATATTAATGTTTATGAGCCGGGTGCGGTGGTATATCATGCCGGAAGAGGTATCAGCGGTTCAAGATATAATCGGTTTAAAATAGATCTTTCATCAAGAAATAATGTTTATATGGCATATAAGAATATGCCTTTGATCCAGTTGTTGATAAATTTACCGTTTCTGTTTGCGGGAACAGTTATTAAAGCATTGTTTTTTACAATCAAGGGTGAAGGGATGACTTATCTTAAAGGAGTAGGTAAGGGAATTGTTTTATGTGATAAAAGAAAAAAATATCCCTTCAAAAGGGAAAATCTAATTAATTATGTAAGGATTCAGCTTGAATTGTGGAGAAATGTTTTTATCAGGTTTTTGGGGTAAATATAAGGTATTGATCGAATTATGATAAAGGATAATCAGACATTATTTAACAGAATACATGTTGTTATCGATGCATTAATAATAGCAGGAAGCTATTGGTTTGCATGGTGGCTTAAATTTAAAAGCGGACTGATCGATTATTCAATGAGCCTTCCGGTGAGTTATTTCAGGAGGGTAATGTATTTTGTGGTTCCTGTTTATTTATTCCTTTATTATTTCTTTAATCTGTATAACAGTAAGAGAGCATCCGGAAGGAAGAGGGAAATATATAATATAATCAAAGCTAATACTGTCGGTGCTTTAGCTTTGATGGTTGCCATGTATTTAATGCATCAAACGCATTTTTCCCGTGAAATGATTTTCATATTCTGGGCAGCCAATATATTTTTTGAAACCTTTGTAAGAAATATAATAAGATATTTATTAAGGTTCTTCAGAAAAAAAGGGTATAATCTTAAATATGTTTTAATGGTGGGTTATTCAAAATCGGCAGAATCATATATTAACAGGATACGTTTGAATCCACAATGGGGTTATGTGGTAAGAGGCATACTTGATGATAGTGTGGAACGAGGTACTATGTATAAGGGCGTTAAGGTTATGGGAGTGATAGATAACCTGCAGATGATACTTGAGGAAAACAAACTGGATGAAATTGCTATAACACTTAGCCTTAAAGAATATGGCCGGCTGGAGGAGATAGTTAATATATGTGAAAAATCAGGTGTTCATACAAAGTTTATTCCTGATTATACGGGGATAATCCCAAATAAACCGTATACTGAAGATCTGCAGGGATTACCTGTTATAAATATCAGACACGTGCCGCTTACAAATACGGTAAATTCCGTGATGAAAAGGATTGTAGATATAGTGGGATCCTTTTTTGCCATAATAATCGCATCTCCGATCATGATTATAAGTGCGATCATTATAAAGCTTACCAGTCCGGGACGTATCATTTTCGTACAGGAAAGGGTCGGACTTCATAATAAACCGTTTAAAATGTACAAATTTCGAACGATGTATGTTCAGGAAGATAAAGAAGAAGATGATAAAGGGTGGACGGTTAAAGACGATCCGAGGGTAACAAAAATCGGTAAGTTTTTGAGAAAGACCAGTATAGATGAACTTCCACAGCTGTTTAATGTTTTTATGGGAAAGATGAGTCTTGTGGGACCGCGTCCCGAACGTACAATGTTTGTTGAACAATTCAGGGAAACTATACCCAGATATATGATAAAGCATCAGGTACGCCCCGGAATGACAGGATGGGCTCAGATCAATGGATTAAGAGGTGATACCTCTATTGAAAAGCGGATCGAATACGATCTTTATTATTTGGAAAACTGGACAATGGGATTTGATATTAAGATATTGTTTTTGACTATATTTAAAGGTTTTATTAATGAAAATGCTTATTAAACGGTATAAAAAAGAAAATAACGGAAACAGTACGGCCGATGGGAAATTATGAAATGACAATAGATATATGTATTCCGGTTTACAGACCGGATAAAAAGCTTAAGCATTTATTTGATATGCTTTCCGCACAGACCGTTAAGCCTAATAACCTTATCATTATGTATACCCAAAAAGATGAAAATGATCATCTGGAAAAAGAGTATACTGATCGTATAGTGGGAAATTATGAGGTTTATGAGGTTGACAGGAGTGATTTTGATCATGGGGGAACAAGGGCATTGGCTGTTGAATACTCCAAGTCTGAAATATTTATAATGATGACCCAGGATGCGGTGCCAAAGGACAGATTATTAATAGAAAAGCTTACAAAGATATTTGAAAATAACGGGACTGTGGCGGCAGCTTATGCAAGACAGATGGCCACCGATAAATCCGGTCTTACAGAAAGATTTACCAGAAGTTTTAATTATCCCGAAGAATCGGTATATAAAACTAAAGAAGATATGGATAAAATGGGCATTAAAGCTTTTTTTTGTTCAAATGTATGTGCTGCATACAGAAGAGATATTTATAATAAGCTTGGAGGGTTTACGAAAAAGACAGTATTTAACGAAGATATGATTTATGCTTATAAAGTGATCATTGAAGGTTATGGGATCTTATATGCCGCTGATGCCAAGGTAATACATACACATGAATACAGTGCTATGCAGCAGTTTCATCGTAATTTTGATCTGGGTGTCTCCCAGGCAATGTATTCGGAAGTTTTTGACAATATTTCTTCCGAATCCGAAGGGTTTAAATATATAAAGTCTGCGTATGATTTTTTTAAAAAAGAAAACAGTGCATTTGCCGTAATTCCTTTTATATGGGGATGTTGTTTTAAATATGCGGGATTCATTATGGGAAAAAACTATAAGAAGTTACCTTATGGTATTATAGTAGCCTGTGGTATGAATAAGGATTTTTATCAAAATAATAATTTATTGTTTAAATGATTGGGAAATTCAGTAAATAGGAGAGTTTAAGCTTATGTCTAATAATAATGATAATAATGATTATGAAATATATTGTCAGATGTGCAGAAGGAGCAAAAAACAGGTGGATGATATGTTTAAGCTCTTTGACGGAATGTATATTTGTTCCGATTGTATGCACAAGACAATGGAAACTATGGAGCAGTTTGGTTTGTCGCCAATGACTATAAATCCGTTTAACATGCCGGGGGCAAATACAAATTCTTCCTCAGGTACACCTCTTGGAAGTGTATTCGGCGACCTTAACAAACAGTCAATGGAAGCAATGAATGAAGGTAACGATCACAGAGAAGTTATACCAAAGGATGAAGAAAACAATAGTGCCGCGGCAGCGAAGAATGAGGGCGATGAAGAAGAGAAAAAGGAAGATTCCGGAAATGATAAGAATAATATTTATCAGGGATTTCCAGGGATAAGTTTTCTTAATATGTCGGATATACCGGGGCTTTTCGGACAGAAACCCAAAGTTAAGAAAAAGGGAAAGAGAACCAGTCCTCTGGTGGACTTAAGTAAGATACCGCAACCGCATAAGATCAAGGAAATGCTGGATGAGTACGTGATTGGACAGGAGAAAGCAAAGAAAATAATATCGGTGGCAGTTTATAATCATTATAAAAGGATAGCATCGGAAGATTTTAGGGCAGATAAATTCGGTGAGGAATTTAAAAATGTGGAAATAGAAAAGTCAAATATGCTGCTTATAGGGCCCACCGGATGCGGTAAAACTTATCTGGTAAAAACCTTGGCAAAGCTTCTGGATGTACCGCTTGCCATAACGGATGCTACTTCTCTTACAGAAGCAGGATATATAGGTGATGATATAGAAAGTGTTGTAGGTAAACTGCTTTCCGCAGCGGATAATGATGTAGAGAGGGCCGAAACAGGCATAGTTTTTATAGATGAGATTGATAAGATCGCCAAGAAAAAAAATACTCATTCACGTGACGTCAGCGGTGAATCGGTACAGCAGGGGATGCTTAAGCTTCTTGAGGGAAGTGATATAGAAGTGCCGGTAGGTGCAAATTCAAAAAATGCAATGGTTCCGCTTACTACCGTAAATACAAAGAACATTCTTTTTATCTGCGGTGGTGCATTTCCGGATCTTGATGAAATAATCAAACAAAGATTGCGTAAGCAGACATCTATCGGGTTTAATGCAGAGCTTAAAGATACATTGGATAAACGAAAAGATATTTTAAAGGATGTTACGGTTGAAGATATTAAAAAATTTGGCATGATCCCTGAATTTGTAGGCCGGCTTCCTATAATAGCAACTATGGAGGGACTTAGTGAAGACATGTTGGTGGAGGTCCTTAAAGAGCCTAAGAATGCTATAATCAAGCAATATCGTAAGCTTTTGGCAATGGATGAGGTTGAACTTGATTTTGAAGAAGAAGCCTTGCATGAGATAGCAAAAAAGGCAATGGAAAAGGATACGGGAGCAAGGGCACTGCGCTCGATAATAGAGGATCTTATGCTGGATATAATGTATGAAATTCCAAAGGATGATAATATAGGGAGGGTTACCATTACAAAGGATTATATTCTTGGTACCGGTGGTCCTGTCATTGATCTTCGAGGTAAAAGTATGAGCTTTGCGGAGAGGGATCAGTTGAATACCCTGGCGGAGGCTTAAGACATATGTTATTTTCAACGGCCGCATTTGCGGTTTTTATGGCAGTTGTATTTATTGTATATTGGTGTATGCCTCATAAATACAGGTGGGTGATCATACTCTTTGCAAATGCCTGGTTTTATATAAGTTATGATATTAAATATCTTGCGGTTATTCTTGTGACCATGATCGCTTCTTATATTTGCGCGATAATGATCGAGAATAAGAATGGCGGGAGTGGCAAGAAGATCATTATGGTAACAGGGGTTCTGGTGACTTTATCCCTGTTACTTGTGTTTAAATATCTTAATTTTGCATTATATACCGTGGCAAAGGTATTTAATGCCTTAAGTATTCCGATGCAGGAGACAACACTTAAACTTATTATGCCGGTTGGGATTTCGTTTTATACATTTATGACGGTCGGATATATTGTTGATGTATATAAAGGCAGGATTCCGGCAGAACGGCATTTTGGTAAATATGCCATATTTGTGTCATTTTTCCCGAATATCTCATCCGGTCCCATTGAAAGAGCGGGTCATTTTATTCCTCAGATAGATAAAAAAAAGATATTTGACTATGACGAAGTAACCTATGGAGCAAGACTTCTTTTGCTGGGGATGGTTAAAAAAATAGTTATTGCGGATATGATGGCAAAATATGTGGATGAAATATTTAATAAAGTACCGGAACATTACGGCATTTGTTTTGCCTGGGCAACATTATTATATACTTTTCAGATATACTGTGATTTTTCGGGATATTCCGATATGGCTGTAGGTGTGGCAAAAATGCTGGGGTTTGAATTGGTCAATAATTTTAAACAGCCTTATTTTGCCTCCAGCATTAAGGAATTTTGGGGAAGATGGCATATTTCGCTGTCTTCATGGTTCAGAGATTATGTTTATATTCCGCTGGGAGGAAATCGTTGTTCCAGACTGCGACGAGATATGAATCTTCTTATAACTTTTTTATGCAGTGGATTATGGCATGGTGCAAGCTGGACATTTGTGCTTTGGGGAGGAATACATGGTATTTGCCAGATTGCTGAAAATCGTATTAAAGAGGCGGCAGGTCTGACGAAAGAAAAGGAAGCTAAGCTGGGAAAACCCGTTAAGTTTATGCTGACGCTGATCTCTTTTTGTATAGTGAGTTATGCCTGGATGTTTTTTAGGGCAAATTCAATATCGGAGGCGTTATATATAGTAAGGAGTATGTTCAGTGATATTTCGATAAAGGGTGCTATGATGCAGATGACCATGAGTTCCAAGTCGGTAATAAAAACCACAGTGGCAATAGTATTATTAATTATATTTGATCTGTTTAACGAAAAAAAGGATATGCTTAGGGAAATAAATAAAATACCTTCCGTATTTAGGTTTGTTATTTACGTAGTTACAGCAATAATTGTGATCGCTCTTAAGGTTAATAATAATTATGCCCAGGAATTTATATATTTTAAATTTTGAGGTTTGAGAAAAGAAAATATGAAAAGGTTTTTGTTAAAATTCAGTCTGTTTTCGGTAATGGTTATAAGTTTTTTTCTTATTATAGGAGTTATAATAGATCCCTATAATATTTTTCATTATAATTATCCGAGAAATAATGGTATAGAAGCAAATAAAAATTTTATAAAAACAAGATATCTTATTAAAAATCCCGGAAAATTTGATTCTTTATTATTTGGTTCATCAAGAGCGGGATTTACCGATGTGGAAGCGTTGCCCGACGGAACTTATTATAATCTTTGTTCATCCGAAGCGGTGCCGTATGAACATGTGCGGTTGTTAAAGATACTTATAAAACATGGTTTTGTACCTAAAAATGTGACGCTGATGGTAGATGATATTTCCTGTTTTGTCGACCCCCAGATTCATAAAATGATGTTATATCGTCTTCCGTATCCGGAGGATAATCTGTCATCGTGGTTTGATTTTTATGTTAAATATTGTGATATACTTACCGTTTTTGAAGCATATAAGGAAGTGAAGGATTACGAACCTACAGATAGTGACTATACGGATCGATACAGAAGATGCGGTTCTGAAAGACTTAATGCGGAAAGTACTTTTCATGATGACGGTCAGCCGGGATATTGGGCGGATTATTATACCCTCAGAGTAGAGGAGGTTATGAATGACATAAGGGAGCTTAAAGCATTGTGTGAAGAATATGATATAAATCTTCGCATTATGACTAATCCTTTATATTATAAGACCTATCAAAGAGATATTGAGAATGGGTATCTTGACTTTTTATATGCTCTCGCCGGTGAGATAGACTACTGGAATTTCAGTTCATTTTCCGATATAACACTGGATGAAAAGAATTATTATGAGACAAGTCATTTTATTCCTGCTGTATCTTATAAGATGATGGATTGTGTTTATTATGATAAAACGGATGATGCATTATGGAAGCAGGGATTCGGAGTTAAGGTCACTAAAGAAAATCGGGATGAATTTATATATTTTCTAAAGTATCAGGCAAAGGAGAGAGGAGTAGATATTCCTGATGAAAATAAATGAAGGGCGGTCATGGGATTGTTTGAAAGGTCTTTTTAAGAGTCTTCTTTTATGCGGTATCTTAGGGGTTTTGGCAGAAATTGCAGCCGGTATTGCCCTTGCTTTTATACTTTCTTATGTTCCGGAAACCGCACTGGGTTATAAAGAGCATGTCAGTTCCCAACTTCAGGAGGGGGTTAAAAGTGTAATATATGTAGTGATATTGTCTCCCATCATCGAGGAATTTATATTTAGATTTTTTATTCTGGGGGTTTTTAACAGAGTTTTGGGTTTTATGATCGCCAATATAATTCAGGCGGTAATGTTTGGTTTATATCATCTTAATTTGATCCAGGGAATATATGCTTTCCTTTTGGGCCTTCTTATCGGCCTTTTAAAGAAATATACGGGAACAGTTTGGGGATGTGTATGTTTTCACGCTATGTTTAATCTGACAGGACTGCTGATCAACTTATATCCTGTTAATGATGCGGGAATCTTTGTCAGGATCATTGTTGAAATAGTGGTTTCGGCAGCAGGAGTGGGTATTATTCTTCTGCTGCGACGGAAGCAATATGAGCTGCATATAACTTAATTATATCAATGTTGGTTTTCCCATAAAGCATCCGGGCGCCTACAACATCTTCATATTCATTGAATACAGGGTGTCCGTTTTTGTCATATATAAAATCTATTCCTATGTAATCCGAAGGCAGGGCATCCGCCAATTCTCCGGTAAGGAACATTTCTTCTCTGGTAAGAGTATGAACAGAGGCACTTGCCCCCAGGGAAAAATTAGCCCGGAAATCATTCGGGTCCAAAGAGCGTCGCATCATTCCGGTTATTATCCGGTTATTGATAAGGTATACTCTAAGATCACATCCTTTTATACGGGACGGACGTTGGAGTATTATTTTTTTATAGAGAGTATTTTCCGGTGAAGCCAGAATGTTCTGCAGCGCGGGATACAGAGCTGTCTCATCGGCAAGAAAATATACATGTTTGCCGCCATGTCCGTCAACGGGTTTCAAAATAAGAGGATATCCGAATTCGGAGGCCTTGTTTTTTATATCGATATATATTTCGCTTTCCTTAAAATAGTGATGAGGTTCATTTTTGTACTCTTTTCCAAGGGGTTCTATGTCAGCGGATATATAGGGCATAAACGGAATCCCCAGTTTTTCCGCCAGAATATAGGACTGTTCTTTATCATTGCCTATTTCCGTTACGCGCGCAGGATTAAACGTACGTATATTCTTTTTTTCAAAAGCGTAGGAGATATCGGCATTGCGGGATCTATTGATTATAAAAGACGGAACTGATTTTTGTTTTATAAGAGTCTCTGCAATTTCCGTAAGCTCCATATTATATGCATCGGAGATAAAATCGGTATATACAAGTTCAAGATTCAGATCATAAGTTTTGCATTCCTTTTGAAGTTTTTCAATAAACCATCTGTTGTAAGAAGCATCTATGGATTCATAGAGCAGCCAGCCGTTTTTTTTCATAATTATCTCCATATATTTAAGAAATATAGCATTATTTATGATTATACCACAGATCATTAATATGTTGATAAGGAATAAGTTTTTTTGATCTATGAAGTGTGACAGGTATTTAATATGTATGTGATCATAGCATCTGCCACATTAATGTGGGTACAGTCGTATATGTTTTTAAAATGTGCATTCGAGTTTACTTCGCATAATACAGGTTCGTTGTTGCTGCCAAATAAGATATCAACACCTGCATAATCCAGTTTGAGTAAGCTGCATACCTTTAAAGCCAGTTCACATTCCTTGTCATCGGGAGTGTATTTCTCCATGTTTCCGCCATTTGTTATATTGGCACGAAAATCATTATCATTATACCTTAACATTGAGGTTATACATTTATTGCCTACTACATTTATACGTATATCACGACCTGAAAATGAATCGGGATCCGTCCCGGGGGTCGGTATATATTCCTGTATCAAACATGGGCGTCCCTGTATTGTTTTTAAGATCTCTTTGCAGTGGTTTTTTGAACGGATAAGATGAACCTGAGCACCAAAGGAGCCAAAGCATTCTTTTAAAACATAAGGATACCTGAGTTCTTTCTCAATATCGTCTAAAAAATCCGTATTATTATAACCCAAATGTGTATATGTAAAGGGAACATTAAAGGTTATTGGTAATTTTACGTGTCCTGCAAGCTTTGAAAAAGTGAGGGATTTGTCATCACAGGCTTCAATTGCGTCGGCACAGTTATATAATCTTAGTCCGCAGGCTTCCAGGGCTCTCGCAAGACGTATGTCTTTATCCCAAAAAATAACATAGTCAGGTTTGGAAAGATGTTTAAATATATTGAAGGGCATATTTAAGTCAGTTCTGATCAGAAAATCCGCATTGGTTAAAAGAGTAAGTTCACTGCCGGCCTTTTTGGCGGCCGTAATAAGCCAATTGTAGATTTCACCGAATTTTTCGTTGTATAAAAATTTATTTACAATAAGCCATCCTCTCATTTTTATAAGTTACTCCTTATTTAATATATAATTATACAATACGTTCGGGTTCAGTATAAAACCGCAGATCTTAAGAGTCAAATCTTAATAAATCTTTTTGATGAAGCTGTAACCTGTCCGGATTTTAACCGGATTTTTAAAGTTCCAAATATTGCTTGACGAGTATATAAATATGTGCTAATATCATTAGGCAAGGCGCTGTATAGCGTTTTTTTGTTGCATAATTCAGGACGATAAATATCTTTAAAACAGGTATAATGGATAAGAACGGAGAATATCTTTTTAATGTAATGCGTCGGAATGATAATGGCAATGAAATTTTAAGGCATATTAAATATGCTTGGAAATTGATCTTATTTGATAGGAAGAGAATGCGCGGAGGTAAAAAGAATGCGTACAAGAATTACACTTGCCTGCACAGAGTGCAAAAATCGTAATTATGATACGACAAAGGATAAGAAGGCACATCCTGACAGAATGGAAACCAAGAAGTATTGCAGATTTTGTAAAAGACATACGATGCATAAGGAGACTAAGTAGGATAATTTCGTCCTAATGTAGTTTTGTACCAATAAAGGAGAAGCTATGGGAGATAAAAATACAAATGCGGTCGAAAATGTTGCCAAGAAAAGCGGAAGCTGGTTCAAGGGGCTAAAGGCCGAGTTTAAAAAGATTATCTGGCCTAACAAAGAAGATGTTACCAAGCAGACTATAGCTGTGGTATTGGTATCGTTTGTGGTTGGTGTTATAATTGCTGTCCTTGATATGGGTCTTCAGTATGGTATTGATTTTATCATTAATTTGTAAAACGGTTGACGCATACAATTCTTTGTATAAGCAGGATTGCTGAAGGGATTGTAATGAAGTTACATTATTTTCGGAAATAGGAGATCGGATATGTCGGATACAAACAGTACAGAGGCCAACTGGTATGTTGTTCATACCTATTCGGGATATGAGAATAAAGTTAAGGCTAATATAGAAAAGGCTATTGAGAACAGACATCTTGAAGAAGAGATTCTTGAGGTGAGAGTTCCGATGCAGGATGTTACCGAAATGAAGAACGGTGTTCGGAAAACATCAGCCAAAAAAATGTTTCCAGGCTATGTACTTATAAATATGATAATGAATGATGTAACCTGGTATGTAGTTAGGAATACAAGAGGTGTTACCGGTTTCGTAGGACCCGGCAGTAAACCTGTTCCGCTTTCGGAAGCGGAGATGAAACCTCTCGGAATAAAAACAGAAAATGTATACATTGATTTTGTTGAAGGTGATACGGTAGCTGTTGTTGCGGGAGTATGGAAGGATACCGTAGGTATAGTTCAAAGGATGGATATGGGTAAACAGACGGCCACTATCAATGTTGAATTGTTTGGTCGGGAGACACCTGTTGAAATAAGCTTTGCTGAGATCAGTAAGCAAAGGTAATGATTTTGAAGTTCGTTAATTTTATATAGATCGCACAAGCGATTCCTAAACGAACTGTGGGAGGGAAATGGTTCCCGCCACGACCACATTATTTAGGAGGATTAGAAAATGGCAAAGAAGGTAGAAGGCTACATTAAGCTGCAGATTCCTGCCGGCAAGGCAACTCCGGCACCTCCGGTTGGTCCTGCACTGGGTCAGCACGGTGTAAATATTGTTGAATTTACAAAGCAGTTTAATGCAAAAACAGCAGATAAGGGTGATGTGATCATCCCTGTAGTAATTACTGTATATTCAGACAGAAGTTTTAGTTTTATAACCAAAACTCCGCCTGCTGCAGTTCTTATTAAGAAAGCATGTAATATAAAGTCGGGTTCGGGTGTTCCGAATAAGACTAAGGTGGCTACACTCAGTAAGGACAAACTTAAAGAGATAGCTGAAACAAAGATGCCGGATCTTAATGCAGCATCCTTGGAAGCGGCAATGAGTATGATAGCAGGAACGGCCAGAAGTATGGGCGTTACAGTGGAAGAATAGGAGGGTGCATAAATGAAACACGGAAAGAAATACACAGAAGCGGCTAAGCAGATAGAACGTGCTACAGTTTATGAACCCGTTGATGCTATAGCTTTGGTTAAAAAAACAGCTACTGCTAAATTTGATGAAACCATAGAATGTCATATAAGGACGGGTTGTGACGGACGTCACGCGGATCAGCAGATCAGAGGAGCTGTTGTTCTTCCTAACGGAACAGGAAGGGTAACAAGAGTTCTTGTTTTTGCAAAGGGAGATAAGCTGGCAGAAGCTGAGGCAGCTGGAGCTGATTATGTTGGAGGCGATGAACTTATTCCCAAGATCCAGAATGAAGGATGGCTTGATTTTGATGTTGTTGTTGCGACACCGGATATGATGGGTGTTGTCGGACGCCTCGGTAAGGTTTTGGGTCCTAAGGGTCTTATGCCGAATCCTAAGGCCGGAACGGTAACTATGGATGTTACAAAAGCTGTTAATGATATTAAGGCAGGTAAGATAGAGTATCGTCTTGATAAGACAAATATTATTCATGTTCCTGTCGGTAAGGCATCATTTTCAGAGGAGAAGCTTCAGGAAAACTTTAATACACTTATGGAAGCTATTGTTAAAGCGAAACCCAGTGCTCTTAAGGGACAGTATTTGAGGAGTATTGTACTTGCATCAACTATGGGTCCGGGTGTAAAGGTTTCAACTGCAAAGTATTGATTGATTAATTATATATTCATTGTGGTATAATCAAAGGGATATGCGATCGCATATCCCTTTGTGGTAGGAATATTAAGAGTATGGGGAGATTATTTATTGTTGGGTGTGAATGGAGTAAAGCATATTTTATTATTTATATTAGTACCAGTGGTAACCGGATTATTATTGGGCGGGTGCGGACCCGTGAAAGAATATGTTGATCCTGTAATGGAAGAACTGGGTATATATTGGGATGATAAGACGGAAGCTATTATTATTGAAAAAGCTAAACCGGCTGAAAGGCCGGTCATAGTAATGCAAACGGAAGATGACGGATATTTGCCGGTTTTAAAAAATGAGGTTTTGGAGGAAGGGACGAAGGAAACAGAAGAGGAAAAAATATGGGATGATGATAATAAAATATATTCTTTAAACGGTAGTTTGGAGGATGAGATTTCTCTTGTGTTTGCGGGCGATATCTGTTTTCATGATGCTTATTCAAACATGGGGGCGTTAAGAGAGAGGGGAAACGGAATATATGACTGTATATTACCGGAGGTAATGGAGGAATTAAAAAAAGCCGATATTTTTATGGTTAATAACGAATTTCCATACAGTGACAGAGGAACACCCTTAGAGGGAAAGCAATATGCTTTCAGATCAAAACCTTCAAATGTGAATTTATTACATGATATGGGTGTAGATATTGTAAGCCTTGCAAACAATCACGCATATGATCATGGTCCGGATGCTTTGATCGATACGATAGATATTTTGAAAAATGCAGGAATCCCTTTTGTTGGAGCAGGGAAAAATATAGATGAAGCGGTTAAGCCGGTGTATTTTAAGATAAATGGATTTACTCTTGCATATACTGCGGCAACACAGATTGAGAGAGTTGGAAATCCCGATACGAAAGAGGCAACGGCTGATTCTCCGGGAGTTTTAAGAACTCTCGATCCTTCAAAATATATTGGTGTAATACAGGAGGCTGATGCAAACAGTGATTTTTGCATAGCGTATGTACATTGGGGAAGTGAAAATACAGACCTGGTGGAACAAAGCCAGAAGGAACTAGCGATGAAATTTGCTGCTGCCGGGGCAGATCTGATAATAGGGGATCATTCCCATTGCCTTCAAGGCTTTGATTATGTTGACGGAGTGCCGGTACTTTATAGTCTCGGAAATTTTTGGTTTAATTCCAAGACGGTTGATACCGGGTTTTTAAGAGTTGTTTTGGATAATACCTGTAATATAAGTTCATTGCAATTTATCCCCTGCGTGCAGGAAAATTGTAAGACAAGAATAGCTGAAGAAGAAAAAAAGATTTCCATTATTAATTATATGAGGGGTATTTCCGGATATGCACAGATAGATGAGAATGGATTTGTAATATATTCATCGGAAAATCATAATATTCAAAATGGTAAAAATACTTCTCCCTCCGCAAAAAAAGAAGAAGTGGTTGTAGAATAAAAAATGTTTTCATGCATGATCATGCTTGACATTGGAAAAAAGTTGTGGTAATTTAATAAACGGTCGTTTGATCATGCCGAAGACAGCAGGTGCCTAGTGGCGTAAGTATACCGCCTGCCGAGGAGAATCAGAGAGTACGTAATTAATGCCTCTTTTCGTTTCTTCGGAAAGAGGTTTTTTGATATACACCTCTAATTCGGCATTTATATCGTGCTTGTTTTGAGAATATCATATTAGTGATCAAAACAGATACGGTAAAATTCTATAAGGAGGTAAAAAAATGGCTAAGGTTGAACTTAAGAAACCTAT
>JAILKH010000098.1 GCA_024693925.1 Lachnospiraceae bacterium
CAATTACATCAAATTCTATTGATTTTTTAAAAATATCACGTATAATGATACATGTAACAAAATAACAAATATGAATTAATGAAAGGATTATTATAATGAGTGATTTAAATAAAGATGCAAAATTGGATGAAAAAGATCTTGAGCAGGCAGCCGGAGGTTTTAGTGAGGGTGAAATGGTTGTAATGCAGCAATATCAGGCAATGATGGATGAAGTAAACAGAAAAGCTATGAGTGATGCAGAGTGGAGAGCGTATCTGGAGGAACTGAAAGTTAAGAATTATAAGAAGTATATGGAAATTATCAATAATTCCTATCAGAGATGATCCGGTGTTTGGACCTTATGAAATTTTAGTTTTGTTTTTGGGACAAAGTCGTCTTTAGTTTCTTACAGACGGCTTTTTCTCATGTTCTGCCGGATGTAATTTGTATTACAAAGTTAAATAGGTTATACTTTATCAGTGAGTATGAGCGGGGGGTATAAAAGCTTGGGAGGTAAATTATTCTTGGTTATTTTTGAACATATTATAAACAAAGGTAAATGGATTTCTGCGGTTATCTTATTGCTGGTCCCGGGGTTGTTTTCCGGTTGCGGGAAGGCGGGAAATGAGAGCGCCGGGATCAGTAATGAAAGGATCAGCATAACCGAAGAAGAGCTTGATATTGAGGGGGTAAATAAGGAGTTTAGCTTGTTTTTTGTTGCTGATTCCCATATATCTTTGTGTGATGACAGGGATGCAGTGCTTAAGGATAAGGCAAAGTTCAGAAGCACTTTATTTAAACATGATGGTATCGAAGCCTGGGATAGTCTGGAGCTTCTTTTTGAGGATACGATAAATAAGGATGATGATCTTGTGGTTATGGGGGGCGATATTGTCGATTCGGCAATGTATGCTTCCATAGACAGGGTGAAAGCACAGACGGATAAGCTTAAACGGCCTTTTATTTATTATATGGGTAATCACGATTTTGAGTATGGTACCGAGTATTTTACTGATAAAGCTTATAGTGATTATCTTCCCAGATTTAAAGATTTAAGAGGAGATAAACCCTTTCAGGTTAAGGAATATGAAGATTTTACGGTATTTGCAATGGATGATATGGATTGTCAGATAGGTAAGGAGGCTCTGGCAGCATATAAGGCTGTTGATGCTAAAGATAAGCCGATCATTCTGGCATTGCATTCACCGATCCTTCCTGTGAAGGATCAGGAAGACTTAAGAAATAAATGTGATAAGTTATACGGTCCGGGTTCGGTATATAAAAAGCATCTTCTTATGGGAAGTGAAGGCTGCCGGCCGAACGAAGTAACGAAGGAATTTCTTAAATTGGTGCTTGCCAAGGACAGTCCGGTGGTTTTGGTACTTGCGGGACATTTACATTTCTATCATAAGGATATGTTAAATTCATCTATTCCCCAGATCATAACGGGACCGGCTTTTATGGGTGAGGCTTTGCGTATAAGGATAAAACATGGGAATTAAAATGACTATGGGCCTTTTATCAGTTATACGTTAATTGTCGTTTTCTGTTCCTTTATCATAACCGGTTTGTGTATTATTATATTTGAAGGAATATTTGATCGAATATAATATTGCTACAGTGATTAAGATTCCTAAAGGAAGTGCTATCCAGGGGGTACGGGTGAAGCCGGCGATTATGTAGGTTATAAAGGATATCACAGCGCAGAGCATTGCATAGGGCAGCTGAGTGTTTACGTGGTTTATATGATTGCATTGGGCTCCTGCACTTGCCATTATGGTGGTATCTGAAATAGGTGAGCAATGATCACCGCATACGGCCCCTGCCATGCAGGCGGAAATTGATATTATCATTAATGTGGGATCTGAATTCTGAAATATTGCCACAACTATGGGAATCAGGATTCCAAAGGTGCCCCAGCTTGTTCCTGTTGCAAAAGCAAGAAAACATCCGACGATAAAGATTATTGCGGGAAGGAAGTTTACCAGGCCCTGGGCGCTGCCGGCTATAACACCGGCTACAAATTCTTTAGCTCCGAGAGAATCGGTCATGGCTTTAAGAGACCATGCAAATACCAGAATGAGAATTGCAGGTACCATTTGTTTGAAGCCTTCGGGAATAGAATCCATACATTGTTTGAAATTAAGTACGCCTCTTTTTAAGTAAAAGATTATTGTGATTATAAGTGCTGTCAGGCTTCCCATTGCAAGACCTACGGATGCATCCGAATTTGAAAAGGCGGTTACAAGTCCCGGATTCTCGGCAGCATTAAAGAAACCGCCGGAATAAAGCATTCCTATAACACAGAATACTATAAGGGTTATTACAGGGAAAATAAGATCAATGACACGTCCTTTTTCGTTGACCGGTAAACTGATATCGGAAGAAGCCGCTGAAGATGAAGAAGAAGTAAGATCTCCGTTCTGAGCGTTGATTTCATGTTTAAGCATAGGTCCGAAGTCCAGTTTGAGTATGGATATAGTAAAAAGCATAACTATTGTGAGTATTGCATAATAATTGTAGGGTATTGCTCTAAGGAAGATAGTAAATCCATCTTCCCCTTCAACAAAACCTGCTACGGCGGCAGCCCATGATGAAATCGGAGCGATTATACATATTGGAGCCGCTGTCGCATCAATAAGATATGCCAGCTTTGCGCGGGATATTTTATGTTTATCTGAAACCGGTCTCATAATACTTCCTACAGTAAGGCAATTGAAGTAATCGTCGATGAAAATCATCATACCGAAGATTATTGTTAAAATCTGAGCCCCGGTTTTGCTCTTGATCTTTGCTTTGGCAAATTCCCCGAAAGCGGCAGATCCGCCGGCGGAGTTCATAAGTGCTACGATAATTCCGAGGATTACGAGAAATATAAGTATTCCTGCATTGTAGGGGTCAGCGATAACGGCGATAAAGCCGTTTTTATATAAATGATCGAAAGCCGCTATGGGATTGAAACCTGCATACAGCAGTCCTCCGGTCACTATGCCGACGAAGAGAGAACTGTAAACTTCTTTGGTAAAAAGAGCCAGAGATATGGCTACAACAGAGGGTAATAGAGCCCAAATCGTTTCCTGAAACATTATTTTTACCTCCAGATGGAATATATAATATATTATATGACAAAAAGAGCTTCCGTGGAAGCTCTTTTCATGGCCCGTGAGAAATTGTTAAGAGCTTCTACATTCATTGCTATATCGCTTATGGAATCTGATATCTGTCATTTTGCCGGTCTGTTCGGCAACCTGCCTTAACGTGGCAGTAATACGTCTTTGCAGGATAAATACAAGGATCGAAAAAATTACTATGAGAGGTAACTACTACATCGATTTTAGAATAATTTTATAAATTTTATCAAAATATAAGATTAATGTGACTTATTGCGCAATTTAAACTGAAAATAGGTTTTCTGGATCTTTTGGGTTAGAAAGGAAATGCAGGGACCGCCGATTAGAATTGAAATTAATGTGATCACTCCAAGTTTACCGCCAAGGATCCTTCCGAGAATAACCAGGGAAAGATCGAAGAGGATTTTGATGTTTTTTAATTCTTTGCGGGTTTTATTGCAGATATACAACATAACTCCCGTGAAAGCGTCTACTCCTATATCTATAGCTATATATATGCCGAGTCCAAGGTATAAGGTTAAGAGTCCAAGAAGGGCAATTATTATCCGTATCATTGAGGGAGGTGCAGGAAGCAGGTGTTCAAACAGCATGGTTCCCCAATTGGCAAAAATTCCATAGGTGAGAATGTAGATTATACTTCCGAAGCTTACATATCTGCGGTCTGCGAACCACAGAAAAAGCGAAAGTATACCGGTTACTATATAAGAAGCGGTGCCTATCTGATCGGCAGACAGATGTAAAGTGTTTCGTATCCCGTCATAGAATATTCCCACGCCATCCATTCCGAAGGAAGCATAATTAATAAAACCGCAACCAAGGCCGCAGAGCATTGCCCCGAAGAAGGCAAGTATTATATCCGTCAGAGAGGGTAGATTTAACTTCTTTTTCATTGGTACTCCTTAGGAACTTTTTGTGTTTATTTTAGCATATTTTTGTGAAATTTTACAGCGTCCGGGTATGTCGGTTCCATTTATGTTATAATCCGGATAAGATGATATTTTAAAGAATTTTCGGAAGATTCAGGTTGGGACAGTTAATGAAGAAACTTGGAATTTATATTCATATTCCCTTTTGTGTGAAAAAATGTGATTATTGTGATTTTCTATCCATGGCCGTTGATGAGACGTGCAGAAATAAGTATGTTAGTGCTCTTGTTGAGGAAATATCCGGCTGGAAGGATAAGTATGAATGCGGGGATGATGAGTACAGGGTCAGTACGGTTTATATCGGCGGCGGGACACCGTCGGTACTTGAGGCGTCAAATATAGAATTCATTTTAGGAAAAATCAGACAATATT
>JAILKH010000107.1 GCA_024693925.1 Lachnospiraceae bacterium
TATTGCGGCTCCCAGACAATCCGTAACATCACAGGGAGCGGTAATGGCAACAAGTCCTGCCAGGGAAGCATTTAAGCACATGGATACATCGGGCTTACCGTATTTGATCCAGGTAAAGATCATACAGGTAACGGTTGCAACCGCCGGGGCAACTGTAGTTGTAAGAAATACAGCTCCAAGGGTAGGTATGTCAGTTGCCGCAGCACCGTTAAATCCATACCATCCAAACCATAAAATAAATACACCCAAGGCTGCTATAACCAGGTTATGACCGGGAAAAGCATTTACTTTGACTATCTTACCCGATTTATCTTTTGTAAACTTTCCTATACGGGGACCCAGCATCCAGGCACCGATCAAAGCACAGATACCACCTACCATATGAATGCAGTTACTTCCCGCATAATCATGGAATCCCCATTGGGCAAGAAATCCGCCGCCCCAGGTCCAATGGGCCTCTACAGGATATATAATGGCGGATATTATAGCCGAATAAACACAATATGCGGAAAACTTGGTACGTTCTGCCATTGATCCGGATACTATTGTTGCCGTAGTAGCGCAGAATACAAGGTTAAAAACAAATCCCGAAAAATCAAAATTTGCAAAATCCGTAAACACATCAAATGAAAATCTGCCCATGAAACCACCAAGCATATTTTCCCCGAGCATTATCGAAGCACCGCAGATAAACCACATTACGGTTCCTATACAGAAATCCATAAGATTCTTCATAATGATATTACCTGAGTTCTTCGCTCTGGTAAAACCGGATTCACACATGGCAAAACCTGCCTGCATCCAGAATACCAGTGCTGCACCGATCAGAAACCAGACACCGAAAACCTGATCATTAACCATACTCATAATTTCTTCCATAATCTTTCTCCTCTCGTATTTGGCACAAGCTGTCAACCCGAAGGCAAAAGAACTTATACCAATTATTTATTTTTAGGTTATTAAAAGGCGCCAATCCCATAAGATTGACGCCTTTGTCATCTGTTTTAACCAGCCGCCTTTTATAAGGCCTTACCGCCGGTATTCTTTATACATAAAACAACATTTCTTCATAAGTAGGATATGGAAGTATCCCATCCGGAAGATAACCTTCAACACTGTCGGCCACCTCACGAATACTGTTCATATCTTCAAGTATATCATCATGATAATACTTTGCCTGCATAAGCGAATCATCCATTCCTTCGGCTTTATCCGTATCCTCTGCAAGTTTACCCGTTAACTCAAATACCTTGTCATAAGCATCGCTTAATATCCTTATAAGCTTCAGATCTGTCTTATTACCAAAATTAATATTAAGTGCACTTCTTGCCGATACCGATGCGGTAAGCTTGTCTATATATTCCCTGACTGCCGGCATAAACTGGGACAATACCATATCCTTCAGAGTCAGGCTTTCAATATGAAGAGTCTTACTGTAATTCTCAAGAAGGATCTCATATCTGGATTCCAATTCACTCTCCGTAAAAATCTTATGTTTAACAAATAATTCTTTATTCTTATCCGCGATAAAAGCCGGTAATGCATCCGGAGTCGAACGAAGGTTATATAACCCTCTTCTTTCCGCCTCCTTAACCCATTCCTCCGTATATCCGTTACCGTTAAATATTACTCTGTCATGGGCTGCAAGTGATTCCTTTACAAGAGAATGTACCGCCGGTTCCATTTCATCCTCCGATACATCTTTCAGCTTCTCATAGAAACGATCAAGAACTTCGGCAACCGCCGTATTCAGAACAACATTGGGGCCGGATACGGAAATTGATGAACCGAGAGATCTGAACTCAAATTTATTTCCGGTAAAGGCAAAAGGCGATGTCCTGTTTCTGTCTGTATTGTCTTTGGTAAAATGCGGAATTACCGTTGTTCCTATATTCATCTTTGTTGTGTTGATGTTTTCAAAGAAGGTATCATTCTCTATGGATTCAACCACTGCATCAAGTTCACTTCCCAGGAAAATAGAAATTATTGCGGGGGGTGCCTCATTCGCTCCAAGCCGGTGATCATTTCCTGCCGAGGCTACCGAAAGTCTCAAAAGATCCGCATATTCATCCACCGCTTCCACAATAGCTGCCAGAAATACGAGGAACTGTATATTATCAGCAGGTGTCTTGCCCGGATCCAATAGATTTACACCTGTATTTGTGATCATCGACCAGTTATTATGTTTTCCGGATCCGTTAATCCCCGCAAAAGGTTTTTCATGAAGCAGACATACCAGATCATGTTTTTCCGCCACCTTCTTCATTATCTCCATTGTCAGCTGGTTATGATCCACCGCAACATTGGTAGTATCAAATACCGGTGCAAGTTCATGCTGACAGGGAGCAACCTCATTATGTTTTGTTTTTGCGGGAATTCCCAGCTTCCAAAGCTCCTTATCCAGATCATGCATATAAGCCGCAACTCTGGGCTTAATAGCTCCGAAATAATGGTCTTCCATTTCCTGTCCCTTAGGAGCCATGGCTCCCAGAAGCGTACGCCCGGTAAAAATAAGATCTCTTCTTCTCTTGTAATCCTCCTTATCGATCAGGAAATATTCCTGTTCGGGACCTACCGTAGTTGAAACACCGGTTACTTCTTTTGCTCCGATCTTATTAAGAACCCTGGTGGCTGCTTTTGATAAAGCTTCCATGGATCTTAACAATGGTGTCTTTTTATCCAGCGCTTCACCGGTATATGAACAGAAAGCTGTGGGAATATACAAGGTTCCGTCTTTTATGAATGCCGGCGATGTAGGATCCCAGGCGGTATATCCTCTTGCCTCAAAAGTCGCTCTTAATCCTCCCGAAGGAAAGCTTGATGCATCCGGTTCTCCCTTTACCAGTTCCTTTCCGGAGAAATCCATTATTATCTCTCCGTTACCTACCGGAGTAATAAAACTGTCATGCTTTTCTGCCGTAAACCCTGTCATAGGCTGGAACCAATGAGTATAATGTGTAGCCCCGTTTTCCACGGCCCATTCCTTCATTGCAACAGCAACGGAATTAGCCACATCCAGTTCCAGGTGTGTATTATTTTCGATAGTCTTCCTTAATGCCTTATAAATATCCTTGGGAAGCTTATCCCGCATGACTTTGTCATTAAAAACCAGGCTTCCGTACAACTCGGGTATCCTTTGTTCTTTGTCCATTTCTCAATTCCTCCTCATTTTTTGTTATAAAAAAATAAACGCCAACAATTAAGTTGACGCCATTGTCCGAAATAAAAAAAGTCGCTCCGGAATTCCCGAAGCGACCTTGCTTATGTGTGTTATTATATACATAAATTTAAAATTGTCAATACTTAAATCAAATATTTTTATTATTATTTTTAACTGAAATATGCTCCTATATTCCGGAATATCCCATCAGGGATTCATCAACGGCTTTAGCAGCATTTCTGCCCTCACTTATAGCCCATACCACCAGAGACTGTCCTCTGTGCATATCTCCCGCAGTATAGATCCTGTCTCTTTTCGTGGCATATCCGCCCTCCTCGGTCAGGACATTGGTACGTGCGTTCACTTCCACCTTGAAATCCGAAGTAACATAATTTTCACTTCCAAGAAAGCCCGCAGCTATGAGTACAAGATCCGCCTTCAGCTCTGCTTCCGTTCCTTCAACCGGAACCATTTGCATACGTCCGGTTTTTTCATCCTTTACAGGCGCAAGCTTTACTGTCTTTACACCCGTCAGATTACCTTTCTTATCTTTTAAATATTCCGTAACCGTGGTTTGATATATTCTCGGATCCGCTCCGGCCACCTCAATTGCCTCCTCCTGACCGTAATCTGTTTTAAGGATCCTCGGCCACTCCGGCCAGGGATTGGATTCCGCCCTGGTTTCACAGGGACGGGGCATCATTTCAAGCTGTATAACCGAAGAAGCCAGCAGTCTTATGGAAGTACCCACACAATCGTTTCCGGTATCACCGCCGCCTATAACCACCACGTGCTTGCCTTTAAGACTGCCAAAAGAATAATCCTCTTTATTGATCACTGCTTTATAATTATAATCAAGATCCATTACAGCCTTTGATACCTCACCGAGAAAATCAACCGCATAATAGATTCCTTTCGCATCTCTTCCCGGCGCAGTAATATTTCTGGGATTCGAAGCACCGCAGGCCAGAACAATACGATCATATTGTTTCAGTAATTCCTCCGCTCCCACATCTTTTCCCACATTAACATTATACTTAAACTCAATACCGCTTTCCTCCATAAGGCGGATGCGTCTGTCAATAACACGTTTATCCAGCTTCATATTGGGTATACCGTACCTCAGTAATCCTCCCGCACGGTCACGACGTTCATATACGGTAACCTGATGTCCTCTTTTATTTAACCAGTATGCCGTCGACAATCCCGAAGGGCCACTGCCTATTACCGCAACTTTCTTTCCCGTACGTACCAAAGGCTTATCCGCCTTCACCAGATTATTTGCATAAGCATATTCTATTACCGCCTTTTCGTTTTCTTTTGTGGATACCGGTTCTCCCTGAGAACCGACCGTACAGGCAGCTTCACATAAAGCCGGACAGACCCTGGATGTAAATTCCGGAAAACAGTGGGTCTTTGACAGCCTGATATACGCCTGCTCGTAGTTCCCATGATATACATAATCATTTATCTCGGGAACCAGATTATGTAAGGGACAGCCCGAAGCCATTCCCGAGATCATTACTCCCGCCTGGCAGAAAGGAACACCGCAATTCATACACCTTGCGCCCTGCAGCACCTGTTCCTTTCTGGTCAAAAGCCCATGAAATTCATCAAAATCCTTTATTCTTACACTCGCCGGTCTTACCGGACCGTCTTTTCTGTCATACTCCAAAAATCCTGTTGGTTTACCCATGATTACCCTCCTTAAACATCAGCCTTCTTTGCTTACATTGGTTACCGCATAAAATGCTTCTACCTGTGCTTCCTCATAAGACATTCCCTTTTCCTCAAACTGACCGGTTATGATCATAAGTTTTTTATAATCCGTCGGAATTATTTTTTTAAACTTGGGAAGAAAGCCTTCATAATCTTCCAGGATCTCTTTCGCCTTAAGACTTCCCGTATATTTATAATGCTTTTCAAGCATGGTTTTTAATTCCACACAATCATTCTTGTTTTCCACAGTTTCCATAAGCACCATTTCTTTATTCAGATTGCGATATAAGGTATTATGTTCATCCAAAACATAAGCAATCCCGCCGCTCATACCTGCGGCAAAATTCTTCCCTGTAGGACCGATGACCACAACCCGTCCTCCGGTCATATATTCGCAGCCATGCTCGCCCACACCTTCAACCACCGCACAGGCACCGGAATTTCTGACAGCAAACCTTTCTCCCGCCATACCCTCAAAATATGCCTCTCCGGAGGTGGCACCGTATAAAGCCACATTACCTACGATTATATTCTTCTCGGCATCATATCCGGCATTCTCCGGTGCTCTCACTATTATCTTTCCACCCGATAATCCTTTGCCGGTATAATCATTACTGTCCCCGATAAGATCAAGAGTAAGTCCTCCGGGAATAAATGCACCATAGCTCTGTCCGCCATGGCCGGAACACTCTATCCTTATGGTATCATCCTTAAGTCCCCCGGGGTGTTTTCTGGTTATCTCGCTTCCTATAAGCGTTCCGAAGGTTCTGTCGGTATTGGTAAGCTGTATTTTTTCTTCAATCCCGGCACCCGCTTTAAGGGAATCCCTGAATTTTGATTTTTTAAGAAGCTTAAGTTCATCCTTGGTTTTTTCAAGCTCAAAATCATAGGCTTTGGCAGGATTGAAAACCCTGACATCATCACCCATATATTCTAAGATTTCCGAAACGTCAATCTTAGCCTCATTACCTTTTAAACCTTCTTTTTTCTTCAAAAGATCGGAGCGTCCCACCATTTCATCAAGTGTATGCATACCAAGCTTTGCCATATATTCACGAAGCTCCTGTGCAATAAAACGCATAAAGTTCTCAACATACTCGGCTTTACCGCGAAACCTCTTGCGAAGCTCGGGATTCTGGGTGGCAACTCCGTAAGGACAGGTATCAAGATTACATACTCTCATCATTACACAACCGAGAGTAACCAGAGGTGCCGTGGCAAACCCATATTCCTCCGCTCCCAGAAGCGCTGCGATCGCAACATCCCTCCCGCTCATAAGCTTACCGTCGGTCTCTATCATAACCTTGTCTCTTAATCCGTTTCTTATAAGTGTTTTATGAGTTTCCGAAAGTCCCAGTTCCCAGGGCAACCCGGCATTATGTATGGAGCTTAACGGAGCCGCTCCCGTCCCGCCGTCATATCCCGATATCAGAACCACCTGAGCTCCGGCCTTGGCAACCCCGGCTGCTATTGTTCCTACTCCTGCCTCCGACACAAGCTTTACGCTTATACGTGCATATTTATTGGAATTCTTAAGATCATATATCAGCTGGGCAAGATCCTCGATAGAATAAATATCATGATGAGGCGGCGGCGAAATAAGACTTACACCGGGAGTTGAGTGCCTTGTCTTTGCGATCCAGGGATAAACCTTACCGGCAGGAAGATGACCGCCTTCACCGGGCTTTGCTCCCTGTGCCATCTTTATCTGCAGTTCTTTGGCACTTACCAGATATTTACTGGTAACCCCGAATCTTCCGCTGGCCACCTGTTTTATCGCCGAACTCCTGTCATTATCGGTACCTGCGGAAGCAATACGTTCATCACTCTCACCGCCTTCCCCGCTGTTGGATTTTCCATGCAGATGATTCATGGCAACCGCCAGGGCCTCGTGAGCTTCTTCGGATATGGAACCGTAAGACATGGCACCCGTTTTAAATCGCTTAACTATTTCATCAACACTCTCAACCTCATTTATATCAATACCCTCTTTGGGATAATTAAAATCAAAAATACTGCGTATATAGCCGGTCTGCTCCTTATCTATCATTTCGGTATATGCCTTAAATTTTCCGTAATCTCCTTCCCGGGTTGCACATTGGAGCATATGGATGGTACGGGGGTTATATCTGTGGGTTTCTCCCTGAGATCTCATCTTATGACGGCCTATGGAATCCGGCGTCAGATCACACTCAAGACCCAGAGGATCAAAGGCTTTTGAATGCTGTTCATCAGTGCTTTTTGCAATGTCCAACAGGGTTATTCCTCCTATCCGGCTAACCGTTCCCGTAAAATATTTATCAATTACATCCTGTGATATTCCGAGACATTCAAATATTTTGCTGCCCTGATAGGACTGGACGGTGGATATACCCATCTTGGAAGCGATCTTTACTATACCTTCTATAACGGCAATATCATAATCCTTAACCGCCGCATAATAATCCTTATCAAGACTTCCCTTGTCGATCAGTTCCGCTATGGAAGCATGTGCAAGATATGGATTGACTGCACTTGCTCCATATCCCAAAAGCAAAGCAAAATGATGAACCTCTCTGGGCTCCCCGGACTCAAGTATCAAAGACATGGCGGTACACTTTCTCGTATCCACAAGATGTTTGTGCACCGAAGCAACCGCTAATAATGATGGCAAGGCAACATGATTCTCATCCACGCCGCGATCGGAAAGTATAAGTATATTGGCGCCTTCTCTGTAGGCCTTGTCGACCTCCACAAAAAGGTGATCCATAACCCGGTTTATGGGTGTACTCTTATAGTAAAGGATTGATACCTTGGCAACCTTAAATCCCGGCTTATTCATCCTTTCGATCTTAAGCAGATCAAGGTCCGAAATAATAGGATTCTCAACTTTGAGCATATGACAGTTATCCGCCTGTTCTTTAAGCAGATTACCATTCTTACCAAGATAAACCGTGGTTGCTGTTACGATTTTTTCCCTGGCTGCATCTATAGGCGGATTTGTTACCTGTGCAAACATCTGCTTAAAATAATTAAACAAAGGCTGATACTGTTTTGAAAGAATGGCTATGGGGGTATCAACACCCATGGCTCCGATATTTTCGCTTCCCGTTAACGCCATCTTCAATATGCTTTCGTTACATTCCTCATAAGTATATCCAAAGGCTTTCTGAAGCTGGGCTCTTTCTTTTTCCGAATAGGATACGATCTTGCTGTTTGGTATCTTTAAATCCTTAAGACAGATAAGATTCTCACTTAACCATTCACCGTAAGGTTCTTTAAGAGCAAAATACTCTTTAATATCCTCATCTGATATTATCTCCCCCTTAACCGTATCTATAAGCAGCATCTTACCCGGATGCAGGCGCTCTTTTTTCAGAATATGATTTTCCTCAAGATCAAGTACACCTACTTCCGAAGAAAGTATAAGTCTTCCGTCATCCATAATATAATACCGGGAAGGTCTTAAGCCGTTCCGGTCAAGAATGGCTCCCATTACATCCCCATCGGAAAAAAGAATTGATGCCGGTCCGTCCCAGGGTTCCATCATGGTGGCATAATACTGATAGAAATCCTTCAGTTCCTGGGATATGGTATCATTATGTGCAAAAGGCTCGGGAACCATCATCATAGCAGCAAGCGGAAGAGGCATACCGCTCATCATAAGGAATTCGATAGTATTATCAAACATAGCGGAATCCGAGCCCCAGGCAGGTATAACCGGCAGCACCTTCGTCATATCTTCCGAAGAAAACTTATCGGTGTACATGGTTTCTTCTCTTGCAAGCATTTTATCCACATTACCCTTAATTGTATTTATTTCACCGTTATGTACCATCAACCGGTTGGGATGCGCTTTTTCCCAACTGGGATTTGTATTGGTTGAGAATCTGGAATGGACCATTGCAATAGCAGAACAATAGTCCTTATCATTAAGATCCGAAAAAAAAGTCCGTAACTGCCCCACCAGAAACATACCCTTATATACGATCGTACGGCAGGACAATGAACAAACATATGTATTATCCGTACTCTGTTCAAAGACACGTCTTATAACATAAAGCTTTCTGTCAAAATCAATATCACTCTCTGTCTCTTCCGGTTTCCCAACAAAGCCCTGATATATTGCCGGCATACAATCACGGGCTTTTTTCCCGAGAACATTTTCTGCGATCGGAACCTTACGCCATCCGAGAAAGAACGCTCCTTCTTTATCAACGATCACTTCAAACATTTTCATGGCGCGGGATCTTAATAATTCCTCCGGCGGGAAGAAAAACATTCCCACCCCGTAACTCCTGTCACCATCAAGCTTAATACCCAGCCGATCAGCTTCCTTTTTAAAAAACTTATGAGGTATCTGGGTAAGTATCCCGACTCCGTCTCCGGTTTCCAAAAGTGCATCCTTTCCGGCACGATGTTCAAGATTCTCAACGATCTTCAGTGCATCCGACACTACACCATGATCTTTTTGTCCGCTGATATTAACTATTGCACCTATGCCGCAATTATCATGTTCGTAGATTACAGATTTGGCATTTCCTTTGATTTTTTTATTCATATCCTCAGTCCTCCGATACTCCTTCATAAAAAAGCGTCAGCTTACCAAAGCTGACGTCTTTGTCATTAATTAACGAATTATTATTTATCCGAAAGATTTATTCAGAACCTTTATTATTGACCGCTGGCTCCGTAGTTGCCCAATACCCTTGCCGAGGGATCATTTACATCACAGCCTTCCCAGGATTTATTGGGCATCCAGAAATCCTTAACCATCCGGGATTGTCCGGGATAATACCCTTCAAAGATTTCACGATACAGAAGCGACTCCTTGGTAAAGGGTTTTGAATGCTCATACTTTGAAGATAAAATCTCAAATTCTTCATCCGTATATTTTGTCTGCGCGTATTCTTTAAGATGATCCACCATAGAATGTCCCACCGCATCGGAAAAAGCTGCCTTCTCCCTCATAAGTATATCATAGGGAAGATAGTCTCCTTCAAAGGCATGTCTCAAAAGATATTTACCCTTTCCGTAAACATTCATTTTTTTGGCAGGATCTATACTCATTACATATCTAACAAAGTCAAGATCTCCGAAAGGTACTCTTGCCTCAAGGGAATTTACCGATATACACCTGTCAGCCCTTAAAACATCATACATATGGATCTCTTTTATCCTTTTAACCGCTTCCTTTTGGAATTCTTCCGCATTCGGTGCATAATCCGTATATTTATATCCGAATAACTCATCGGAAATCTCTCCGGTTAAAAGAACCCTTATATCCGTCGTCTCATGAATTGCTTTGCAAACCAGATACATTCCCATACTGGCCCGGATGGTGGTTATATCATAAGTACCCAGCATAGCTATTACTTCCGGCAGATTCTTTATCACATCTTCCTTCGTAATTATAACCTCGGTATGATCACTCTTAATATAATCCGCTACTTCTTTAGCATATTTAAGATCTATGGCATCCGTATTCATACCTATCGCAAAGGTCTTTATGGGCTTATTAAGCAGCCTTGCCGAAACCGCACACACCAGTGAACTGTCAAGACCTCCGCTTAACAAAAATCCCAAAGGAGCATCCGAATCAAGGCGCTTTTCAATTCCCGCTACCAGCTTATCATGAATATTTTTACATATAGTTTCCACATCGTCTTCTATAACCTTATCGACCTTTGTTATATCACAATAGCAGATAAAACTTCCGTCCTTATAATAATGTCCGGGAGGAAAAGGAAATACCTCGTCAACAAGCCCTACAAGATTTTTTGCCTCCGAAGCAAATACGATTTCATTCTCACGGGGCTTTCCTTTTTCACATATCCCGGAATCCTCTTTTGATAAATATTCTTCTTTTACATAACCGTAATAGAGCGGTCTGATACCGATGGGATCTCTTGCGGCTATAATGGACCCGGAATTATCGTCATATATCAGACAGGCATATTCCGCATCCAGTTTTTCAAACATTGAAACTCCGTACTCTTTATACATAGGGAGTAATAATTCACAGTCCGAATCACTCTTAAAAGAATATCCTTTATTTATCAGGCCTTCCTTAATGACCCTGAAACCGTATATTTCCCCGTTACATACCACATAATCCTCCATAAGGTTAAAAGGCTGCATACCCTCCTCACTAAGCCCCATTATGGAGAGACGCTCAAAGCCCATAATACCTCCGGGAATATTAATGATCCTCTGCATATCCGGACCCCGGGATATCGTCTTATCAAAATGGTCTTTAAATATCTCCTTTGTAAGGCTTCTACCCATATAACCCATTATAGAACACATTGTCATATCCTCCTTGTGCCGGTTTATTTATAAAAATATATATCCGGCAAATAAAAAAAGCGGGGCGTCCTTGGAATTCTCCAAAGCAACCTCGCTTATGAAAGTTATTATAACCGAAAATTTATTAATGTCAACAGAAAATTTTTATTTTACTTTACCGCAATTTTCATCTAATCTTAGCATTTACTGCCGCCTCTACAAATCCCCTGAACAAAGGATGTGCTTCATCGGGACGGGATTTAAATTCAGGATGCGCCTGTGTTGCAAGGAAAAACGGATGATCCTTAATCTCTATCATCTCAACGATCCTGCCATCCGGCGACATACCCGATAATGTCATTCCTCCCGATTTTAACTCCTCCCTGTAATCATTGTTAACCTCATATCTATGCCTGTGTCTCTCGGATATGTCCGTTTTATGGTATAATTCATATGCCTTACTCCATTCGCAAAGCACACAGGGATATGCTCCCAGACGCATGGTGCCTCCAATATCCTCAACCTGCTCCTGCTCCGGCATCAAGTGTATAAAAGGATTCGGGGTATCCGGATCAAATTCAACACTTGCAGCATCGGCATAACCAAGTACATTTCTTGCGAATTCTATTATTGCAAGCTGCATTCCAAGACATAAACCCAAAAAAGGAATACCTTTGGTTCTTGCATATTCGATAGCCAGTATTTTACCCTCAATACCTCTTAACCCAAAACCACCGGGTACCAGTATTCCCTGAAGCTTTCCAAGAAGTTTATCGGCATTTTCTCTATTAAGCTCCTCGGAATCTATCCAGATTATGTTAACCTCGGTACGATTTGCAATACCACCATGTTTTAAAGCTTCAACTACACTTAGATATGCGTCATGCAGGGAAACATACTTACCCACTATAGCTATATTTACATTTCCCTTAGGATTATTAAGATCATTTACCATCTTCTTCCAATCCTTAAGATCCGGCTCGGGGCAGGGAAGCTTTAAACACTCGCAAACTGCCTGTGCGAGATATTCCTCCTCAAGCATCAGCGGTACTTCATAAAGAGATTTTGCATCCAGATTCTGAAGAACGTGTTCCTTTTTAACGTTACAAAAAAGGGCGATCTTCTCCTTCATATCATCATCTATGGGATAATCCGACCGGCACACCAGAATATCCGGCCATATACCCATACTCTGTAAGGATTTAACCGACATTTGAGTTGGTTTGGTCTTCATTTCTCCGGATGCTTTAAGGTAAGGTATGAGCGTAACCTGTATGATTATGGCATTTTCCCTTCCCACTTCAGCCTGAAACTGTCTTATAGCCTCAAGAAAAGGCTGACTTTCTATATCTCCCACAGTTCCACCGATTTCTATTATTGATACCGTATTTTCATCTTCCGATCTCTGTTTATATATACGACTCTTGATTTCATTGGTAATATGGGGTATAACCTGGACAGTTCCTCCGCCGTAATCACCATGTCTTTCTTTGTTAAGCACCGACCAGTAGATCTTACCGGTGGTAACATTGGAGTTCTTATCAACATTTTCATTTATAAAACGCTCATAATGCCCCAGATCAAGATCGGTCTCTGTACCGTCATCGGTTACAAAAACCTCTCCGTGTTGTATGGGATTCATTGTCCCGGGATCCATATTGATATAAGGATCAAATTTCTGCATATTTATATGATATCCCCGCGCCTTCAACAATCTTCCCAAAGATGCGGCCGTTATTCCTTTACCAAGTCCCGATACTACACCACCGGTTACAAATACATATTTTACCATATCCTTACCATCCTCTTTTTAAATTCCTTCTAATCAGGATACTTTCCATCAAAACATGCCTTACAGACAGACAGATCACCCACCATATCATGCAAATCTTCTATGGTCATATATCCCAGGGAATCCGCTCCGATCATTTCTCTTATCTCTTCCTGTGAATAAGAATCCGCGATCAACTGATTACTGGAAGGAATATCCGTACCGTAATAACAGGGATATAAAAACGGAGGTGAACTTATCCGTACGTGCACTTCCTTTGCTCCCTTTTCCTTAAGCATATCTATTAATTTTCTTATAGTAGTTCCCCGCACAATGGAATCATCTATCAGGACTATCCGCTTATCTTTTACAACGCTTCCCAAAACACTTAATTTCTGGGCAACTCCGCTTTCCCTCTCCTCCTGCGAAGGCTTTATAAAGGTCCTTCCTATGTAACCGTTCTTATAAAACACGATCTGGAAAGGTATGCCCGATTGCTGCGAATAACCTACTGCGGCAGTTATTCCCGACTCAGGGACTCCCGTAACTATATCTGCCTCAACGGGATATCTTCTTGCCAGTGATCTTCCTCCCTGTATCCTGGCATCATATACATCTATCGAATCAATCCTGGAATCAAGTCTTGCAAAATATATATATTCAAATATACAATGAGCCCTGGTCTTACGTATTAGTGAACTCTCGGAGGTTATTGATCTCCTTGTAAGCGTAACCACCTCCCCGGGCTCCACATCTCTTATAAGCGTTGCACCTACAGCATTTAAGGCAGCGCTTTCCGAAGCGATCACATATCCGTCTTCAAGCCTGCCAAGACATAACGGCTTAAGTCCCAGAGGATCCCTTATGGCTACAAGTTTTCTTGGGCTCATCACAATTATTGCATATCCACCCCTGAGCTCTGAGGCAACATTTACCACTGCTTCCTCAATGGAACCTACTTTCAAACGTTCTTTCACTATCCTTGTGGCAACCACTTCAGAGTCCGACGTACCCTGAAAAGTGGATCCTTCTTTTTCAAGAGACGCTTTAATACTGTCTGCATTTCTTATATTTCCGTTATGGACCAGAGCCAGAGTACCCTTAAGATATTTTAAAAAAAACGGTTGGGCATTCTGAATATTACTGGCCCCTGTTGTGGAATATCTTACATGACCTATACCGATATTTCCGATAATTTCATTCAAATGATTTTCGTGAAATACCTCATTAACCAGTCCCATACCTTTATGAACTTTTATATTACCCTTCTCTCCGTAGGTATCACAAACCGCCATACCTGCAGATTCCTGTCCCCGATGCTGAAGAGCGTTAAGACCATAATAAATACTTCCGGCAACATTTACTTTTTTATTTCTGAGAATTCCGAATACACCGCATTCCTCATGTATTTTATCAATCATTTCCACCGCTCCGCTCCCGTCACTCTACGGTTACACTTTTGGCAAGATTTCGCGGCTTATCAACATCCAGACCTCTTGCAACACTCATATAGTAACCCATAAGCTGAAGAGGGATCACTGCCAGAGAAGCCTCAAATATCGGCTCTGTTTTAGGTATATATACCGTAAAATCCACCGTATCCTCAATTTCATAATTTCCACTGCCGGTTATTCCGCAAAGATATGCCCCCCGACTCTTAACCTCAACCATGTTTGAAACCGTTTTCTCATAAAGATCCTGCTGGGTTAAAACTCCTATAATAAGTGTACCGTCCTCAACAAGACTTATGGTTCCATGCTTTAATTCACCTGCAGCATAAGCACCCGAGTGAACATAACTTATTTCCTTCATCTTAAGTGACCCCTCAAGACTGATGGCATAATCTATTCCCCGTCCTATAAAAAACACATCATGAACATTGGAAAATTTAGCGGTAAACCACTGAAGACGTTCCTTATCTTCAAGGGATCTTTCTATTTTGGCCGGAAGAGCTTTAAGCTCCCCGATCAATTCCTCCATCCTCTTTTTATCTATGGTACCTTTAACATATGCAAGCTTGACAGCCAGCAAATAAATGGCCACCAGTTGAGCGCTGTAGGCCTTTGTAGTAGCCACAGCTATCTCCGGACCGGCCATAGTATACATTACATGATCCGACTCTCTTGCTATAGTCGAGCCCACGACATTAACTATACCCATGGTCTTGATCCCCCGGCCCTTCGCCTCTCTGACAGCCGCAAGAGTATCTGCCGTTTCACCGGACTGGCTGATGGCAATGACCAGGGAATCGGGACTTAAAATAGGATCCCTGTATCTGAATTCCGAAGCCAGCTCAACTCTTACGGGAATTCTAACCAGCTTTTCTATAACATATTGGGCCACCATACCTACATGATATGCAGAACCGCAGGCCGAAATATGAATCTGCGAAAGTGTCTTAAGCTCTTCATCCTTTATACCGACACCTTCAAAATCAATCTCCTTATCTTTAATATATGCATTGATGGTATCCTTAACCGCTGTAGGCTGTTCATGGATCTCCTTCATCATGAAATGTTCATAACCGCCTTTTTCGGCCGCTTCGGCATCCCATTCAACCCTGGTAAGCTCCTTACTTATCTCTTCACCGTCTATATTAAAGAAATGAATTTCATTGTCCTTAAGACAGGCCATCTCCATATTTCCGATATAATATACTTTACGTGTATATTTAAGAATAGCCGGTACATCCGAAGCAACAAAGCTTGCCTTAGCATCCACTCCTATTATCATGGGAGAATCCTTTCTTGCCACCCAGATCTGTCCCGGATAATCCTTAAACATAACAGCAAGAGCATATGAACCCCTGACTCTGACCATGGTCTTTGCCATAGCATCTACAGGTCCGAGTTTATATTTTTTATAATAATAATCTATCAGCTTGACTACTGCCTCTGTATCAGTCTCCGAATAAAAGGAATAGTTCTTCTTAAGAAGCTTATCCTTGATCTCTATATAATTCTCTATTATTCCGTTATGTACACCTACCACATCGAAATCATCACTGTGATGAGGATGTGCATTGTTTTCCGAAGGTTCGCCATGCGTTGCCCAGCGGGTATGTCCTATGCCGCAGTTTCCCTTCATGGCTTTACCGTCATCTGTCTTATTGGCAAGCTCCATAAGTCTTCCCTTGGCTTTGACTATCTTAACCTTATCCTCTCCGTTTCTTACGGCTATTCCTGCCGAGTCATAACCCCGGTATTCAAGCTTTGACAATCCTTCCAGCAATATGGGCGCCGCCTGCTTATTACCGCAATATCCAACTATTCCACACATATTCTTCTCTCCGTTCTTTGGTATACCTATCCTATGTCTGTTGCTTCGTTCATGGATATCATATCTGCTTAATATGATCCTCCCAAATGCCCGATCTGTTAAAATCACAAAAAAAGGTGCTTCGAGCCTTAACCCGAAGCACCTTTGCTTTATGAAACAATTATATCGTTTTTATGAACATTGTCAAGACCCGTTCAAAAGGATGACAATTGCCGTTCTTCTGCATGCGCGTATTATCCTCATAACCGCAGAATAAAGGAGTCCGGCACAGTACATATACACAAGCACATGAGTATTTCCGATAAAGATAAGACTCATTACGGCGATCGCAATATCGATCACTCCGTGAGTGAAATTTAGCTTCCACGAAACTACTCCGTATTTCCTTGATTCCAGGGTCCTCAGGATGATCGAAATGATTCTCTATCCTGTTACATACCCTTATCATTTAGATCCCAAAACATAAAATGCAACAGCACTTGCTTCAACAACATTAAACGAATCTGTATATCTTATGAGATTAATTTTCTTTAAGTCTCTTTTTAATATCATCAATACCTTCCGGCAATTTTGTATAAATCTCTACACGTGAAAGAACATCTTCAGCTTGACATAGATCCTCCCTTATTGGGCAGACAGGGGTTCTATTTCCTGATCCTCATACTCTGCCGCACTAAGATCATTTACTATCATTTCATTCTCACTTATTCCGCTGAGTATCTGAGTATATAAATCATCCTTCACCCCGACGGAAACATATTTCTTCCTGACATTTTTATCAATATCCACAATAAACAGATATGTTCCGTCATCATCCGTATACAAGCATTCATTAGGAACCCTTAAAGCGTCTATTGTAGTTTCCAGGTTAATGATGACATCTGCTTCCATACCGACTATCAGAGTATCTGTGGTAAAAAGCTCTATATCAACGGCGGCCTTGGCCTTTCCCGAAGCATCCGCTTCCGCATACTGGCTGATATTCTCAACCCTGCCGCGATACTCGGTATCACCTATATTAATGACAGCCGTTTGTCCAACCTTTACCGAAGATATATCATACTTAGATATAAGAAGCTTAACCTTATAATTATCTGCCTTCTGCATTTCAAAAACAGGAGCACCCTTTTCAACATTCGCACCTTCATCCACATAACACCCGGTTATAACCCCATCCGATGGAGCAACACAGCCATCCTGTGCCTTTTCAAGCTCTGTAAGAGCCTGATCGAGCGACAGTTCGTCAAGGGCTTTCTTCTGTTGGGTCCCAAGGATCTCATCATAAGCCCTTATAAGAGATTGTGCCGTATCTCTGTCGGTTCTTGCTTCACTCCACAGTCTGGTAACCGTTTCAAGGTCATTCTGAAGCAGGATATACTGATCATATGTTGCAGGGTCCATCCCCTCCAGGGGAAGGCATATCATATCTCTCTGACACTTGGAAATCGCTGTATTTGTTTCCGATATCTGATCCTGTATCTGCTTTGATTCTTCGGCAAGTCTTGCAACACCCGAATTATCTCCAAGAAGTTCTGCCTTTTTAAGTTCGATCTCAATCTTGGCAAGCTCGCTCTGCCTTGAAGAAACCTCGTCCTGCATCTTTATGATATCATTCTGTATTATCTGTGTATTTCTGCTCCTGTCGTAATCCTTCGCATATTTATTGGAATCAATGGACATGATATTCATTTTAAGAGTTGCATATACCACTTCGCATTGTCCGATACGTTCATTCGCTTTTTTCAATTTGTTCTGATTTTCGGCCCGGCTGCCACTTATGGAATCTATTATCTTCTGTCCATACTCTATATTGGTCTGAGCCACATCCACCGCATTTTTCTGATCCTCATCACCATATGTAAGAAGCAGATCTCCCTCCGACACACGCTCACCTTTATTTACATATTTTCCGGAGATCGTTCCGGAAACATCCGCATATATGGTAATATTTTCATTTCCTTCAATATTTCCCGTCAGGTTAAGCTTAGGTGATATTATTCCCTTATCCGCAAACGTTACACTGACTTCCTCGGGAAGCATATAATAATATAAACCTCCTCCTACTGCCGCAAGCAATAAAATGATCAGTATCACCTTTTTTAAAACTTTCATCATTCCACTCCTTTTAATGCTTCTACCATATTTATTACATTAACTTTACTCGATATAATGGCATTTACAACCACAGAAACAACAAATGAAAAAAATATCGTTAATATATAAGGCTTTTCGGAAAGCTTTACAAGATAATCACCATTAGGGTCTATTTTATCCAACAGAAGTTTGATATAAACCAGCCCAAAGGGAATGCCTGCCAACGATCCTATTCCCGTTATAAAAAGATTCTGCTGCTGGAGTATCCAGCGGATCTTATTAGCTTGAAAACCCAGCACCTTAAGTGTTGCCACATCCCGTGCCTTTTCCATGAAGGACAATATCCCCAGATTGAAGGATGATACAAATCCGACTACGACTGCTATGACAACAGTTATATATATCATTTCATTGTTATTCTCATTAGCTTTTTGATAGGCACGAACCTGTTCCTTTTTTGTCAGCACCCCCGAAACATCACTCCGCGTTGTCTCATAAGACTTGGGGACCGTCATATTGGTATATATTTCCGTAGGTTCAAAATATCCCCCCAGCTTTTCATAACAATTTCTGCTTAAAAGTATCCCCTGATTGTCCGGTGTGGTATACAGTCCGACCACATTTATGGAATAGTTCTTTTTCTGGGTCGGTATGCGAAATTTGATCACATCACCTACTTCCGCATCAAGGAGCACGGCGGCCCTGGTACTTAACAATGCTCCATACGCCGGTACCTTGACATAATTACCGTTTTTATCCTGAAACCTGTATAGGTTTCCCTCATCAGTCACCGTCAGATTAAGCACCCTGTTGTTGATCCCCTTGGATATTTCCACATCCGACAGCATTACCATTTGTCCATCATACTTACAGGCATAATCGTAAGCGTTTATATAATCACTATCCCCCGAAAGGATCAAGGTATAATCGGCAGGTCTCAGATTCTTATATATCCAATCCTCCTGCATGGAAAAACATTCCATAACTCCGAAGCTTCCCATAAGCAGAGATGAACCCAGAGCAACACCGGCAATTCCCATGAACGAACGCCCTTTGTTTATATTTATATCCCTTAAATTCCAGCGGGTCGCAAAGCTTAATCTCTTCCAGATAAAGGTTTTTTCGATCCGTCCCGCATTACTCACTTTCGGAGCATCGGGCTTTAATATTTCGGATGCGTTAAGTACAAGCAGCTTCCTGCAGGATAAGTAATTGAACATACCGGTCACCAGCACCACGCCAAGCACTACCAAAGGAACCAGAGGGGACATATCCATATGTCTTATTGGAGAATCATAAAGTTCCTCAAAATCCTCGAATAACCATGCCCCAAAGATATAATACCCCAAAAGAGCTCCCAGAATGCAGCCCGATGCCGAAATGACCACGGAATACATGGTATAATGCACGATTATCGTCCATTTTGAGAAACCCAGTGCCTTAAGTGTTCCTATAACAGTCCTTTGTTTGGCTGTAAGTCTGGCCATGGTAGTTATCGTACAGAGTACCGAAAGAAGGATGAAAAGAGGCGGAAACAACGACACCATTACTTTATCAAAATTACAGGATGTTACTATCTGCTGATATCCCGACTGCTCATTCTTCATAATTATCTTTAAGGTTGATTTTGAAATACTGTCAAGTATCTTAAGCTTTGCCTTACCCAGGTTTTCCCTGTCCGTATCGTCCAGATACATCTGATTCTCAACATTCACAAGGTCAACAAGCGCTTTTTCAAAGGTAATATTTTCAAAGGGATATTCCGACGCATCAAGGAAGGCATAGCAATATTCACTGTAAGCAGTTTCGGCAAATGTTTCGTCGATAATATAATATATATGTTCGGAATCTGCAACGATCCCGTTCACCGGCTCCGTAAAACTCTTTCCGTTACACTCTATTTCCAGGGAATCTCCTACCGAGATCCCGTTCTTTTCGGCAAAGTACCAGTCTAACCACAGACCTCTTTTACCTTCGGTATACGGTTCACCCTGAACCGTATACAAAGTACACACTTCATTGCCCTCAATAAAATTCAATTCAATCTTTTTGTTCTCCACATTTGTCAGTTTACCTACGACAGAGGTTCTTCGCTCGACCTGCTTTATTTCCGGTATCCTTTCAAGATCATTTACATCCTCCTGAGTAAATCCTTCGGACAAAAGACAAAGATCCATGAAATTCGTAGCTTTATAATATTCCTCCGTACAACTTAAGTATCCCTGCCGGTCGGAATCAAACGCAGATAGCATAAATATGGACAAAAGACACATGATAAAAATCGAAAAAAATTGTGTGGCATTGTTCCTAAGATCCCGGAACATTTTTTTCATAAGATTCTTCTTCATATCACTTACCAGTCCAGATCATAAGCATCCTTAGGTGATTCTACCTTCTCTATATCTACAACAGTCCCGTTCTTAACATACACAACCTTATCGGCAACCTCCGCAAATAAGCTGTTATGGGTGACCATTACTACCGTTTTCTTATGAACCCGGCTCTGCTCCTGTAATATTCTTAAAACATCTCTTCCGGTATTGGTATCAAGTGCTCCGGTAGGCTCATCGCACAACAAAAGCCTTGGTTGTTTAGCCAAAGCCCTTGCGATAGATATACGCTGCTGCTGCCCACCCGATAACTGTGACGGAAAACTGTCCTTTTTATCGGCAAGTCCCACCATATCAAGAGCAGTTAACGGATCCATGATCTTAATACCAAGTTCCTCCATGAGAGCAACATTTTCATATGCCGTAAGTGTGGGAACAAGATTATAAAACTGGAAGATTATACCAACATCAAGAGAACGGAACTTTGCAAGCTTAACATCATTAAAGGCGGTAAGTTCCTCCGTGGAAAAATATATCTTTCCGCTGGTTGCCGCATCCAGTCCTCCGAGCAGGTTAAGCAATGTACTCTTACCGGCACCGCTTGGACCCAGTATAACAACAAGCTCACCTTCGTCTATTGTCAGATTCACATCATGAAGCGCTTCATAAACAACCGAACCCGTCTTATATATCTTACCCACATTTTCAAAAGTAATAAGAGCTGCCATACATATATTCCCGTCACTTTCCTTTTTGTATTCAACTTAGTATTATAACAATTATCAGACCCTCGCAAAACCAAAAATGCTTCGTCGCATAATTATAACTCATTATGTGATATAATCATAATAAAATTATTATAAATTTTCAGAATAAATCCGGAGGTAAGCCATGAAAAAAAATAATTTCCTTCATAATATGCTGATAAATATTTTATACTGTCCCATAAGCCTTATTCTTATCCTGCTTTTAACAGGCTGCAACGTAAACATAAATCTTAACAGTTTATCCTCCAACTCTGTCGATGAACCCCAAAAGGATGCATCTTTCTTTGCCGATTATTCGGATACGGACAACTGGGCCTACTTCTCTGTCGGTGAAGACAAAGCCGCCGATGTATTTCTGATAGCTCCCACCATAGATACAAAAGATGAATATAATATGTCCTTCGATGACCCGGATAACCTTATGAAATTTACCGGTGCCCTTAATATGCAGCGCGGTCTTTATGAAAAGAATGCCAGAATGTATGCTCCTTATTATCGTCAGGCTTCCCTTAAAGTTTACGGCCTTTCTCCCATAGAGCGTGAACCCTATTTGCAAAAAGCATATGAGGATATTTCCGATGCCTTCTCCTATTATCTTGAAAACGAAAACAAAAACCGCCCCATAATTCTTGCGGGTTTTTCACAGGGTGCGGATATGTGTTACCGGTTATTGGAAGAATACTGTCAGGACGAAGATTTGTGCAAACGCCTTGTAGCCGTATATGC
>JAILKH010000130.1 GCA_024693925.1 Lachnospiraceae bacterium
GTTACCAAGCTGAGGCAGGTGGTTAACGATATCCATTACAAGATGGAACCTGTCAACCTCGTTCTGGACCCTCATGTCGAAAGGTGTCGTTATCGTTCCTTCCTCAAGATAACCGTGAACACTTAAGTTACGGTTGTACCTTGTGTAGGTAAGCTCGTGTATGAGCTTGGGATAACCGTGGAAATTAAAGATTATCGGCTTATCCTTGGTAAAGAGCGAGTCATATTCGATATCGGTAAGACCGTGAGGATGCTTGGTATGATCGATAAGCTTCATAAGGTCTACGATATTTACGAAGCGGATCTTAACCTCGGGAAGGTACTCACGAAGTATTGTAACAGCCGCAAGAGCTTCCTTGGTAGGTGTATCACCGCAGCATGCAAGTACCACGTCAGGCTCAACTCCGGCATCGTTGCTTGCCCAGTCCCAAATACCGATACCCTGTGTGCAATGCTTAACGGCCTGCTCCATTGTAAGCCACTGATGACTGGGATGCTTGGAAGCTATTATTACATTGACATAGTTTTTACTCCTGATACAGTGATCAAAGCAGGAAAGCAGACAGTTTGCATCGGGCGGAAGATACATACGTACAACATCTGCCTTCTTATTTGCAATATGATCAAGGAAACCGGGATCCTGATGTGTGAATCCGTTATGATCCTGCTGCCATACATTGGAAGTAAGTATAAGGTTAAGAGAAGCGATCTCCTCTCTCCAGTATAGATCATTACAAACCTTAAGCCATTTGGCATGCTGGGCACACATAGAATCAACAACACGTATAAATGCTTCATAAGAAGCAAAGAAACCATGACGTCCGGTAAGAAGATAACCCTCTAACCATCCCTCGCACATATGCTCCGAAAGATATGAATCCATTATCCTTCCGTCATATGCAAGATCTTCATCTGCTTCATGATACTGGGCGTTCCAATCACGCTTGGTCTCCTCAAATACCTTGTAAAGACGATTACTCATAGTCTCATCGGGACCGAATATACGAAAATTCTTTGATTCTTTATTAAGCTTAAAAATATCACGGACAAAACCGCCAAGCTCTATCATATCCTGCTTCTCAACAGAGCCCGGAGTCGGTACCTCAACCGCGTAATCCTTAAAATCAGGCAATCTTAAATCTCTTAAAAGCTTTCCTCCGTTGGCATGAGGATTGGCAGATATCCTTCTGTCACCCTTAGGTGCTATATAACGGTACTTCTCAAGCAGCTGGCCCTGCTCATCAAAAAGTTCATCGGGCTTATAGCTTAACAGCCACTCCTTAAGAAGCTCAAGATGTTCGGGCTTTTCCATTGTAATAGGTACCTGATGGGCACGGAAAGAACCTTCAACCCTCAGTCCATCCACTACCTTGGGACCGGTCCAGCCTTTAGGCGTACGAAGAACGATCATAGGCCAGAAGGGACGTTCCGTATTTCCCTTTTCTCTTGCTTCCTTCTGGATCTCTTTGATCCGCTCGATACAGGTATCAACGGCTTCAGCCATAAGCTTATGCATCTCCATGGGATCATCACCTTCAACAAAGATGGGCTTCCATCCATAACCATGGAAAAGGCTTGCCACTTCTTCATGAGTTATATGAGATAATACAGTAGGATTGCTGATCTTATATTCATTAAGATGAAGTATGGGAAGAACGGCACCGTCATTTGCTGCATTTAAAAACTTATTTGAATGCCAGGCCGTAGCAAGAGGACCTGTCTCCGCCTCACCGTCACCTACTATAACGGTAGCGATAAGATCGGGATTGTCAAATACGGCGCCGAATGCATGCGCTATGGAATAACCAAGCTCGCCACCCTCATTTATAGAACCCGGTGTTTCCGGAGCTACATGGCTCGAGATACCTCCGGGGAAGGAAAACTGCTTATTAAGCTTCTTAAGGCCTTCAAGATCTCTTGAAATATTAGGATATACCTCACTGTAGGTTCCCTCAAGATACGAGTTTGCAACAAAGAAGTTGCCGCCGTGTCCCGGACCCGATATAAGGATCATATCAAGGTCATATTTATTGATCGCACGGTTCATGTGTGCATATACAAAATTCTGACCCGGTACGGTTCCCCAATGTCCGACGATCTTCTTCTTGATCTGATCTTTGGTTAACGGTTCCCTTAGCATAGGATTATCCAATAAATACAACTGTGTTGCGGCAATATAATTAGCTGCCCTCCAGTATGCATTCAGGTCGGATAAATACTGTTCTGTTGAAAATAAGTCATTTGCCATATCCCGATTCTCCTTTTCTTAGATTTCCAATTCTTTCCCCGTCAAAAGCTTATATGCCTGAAGATATTTATCAATTGTCTTATCAACTATCTCCCCGGGAAGCGTCCAGTTATGACCTTCGTTTGATTTTAACCAGTCCCTTGCAAACTGCTTATCAAAAGAAGGCTGGGAGTGTCCCGGTTCATAACCCTGTGCCGGCCAGAATCTTGAGCTGTCCGGTGTAAGCATTTCGTCTCCCACTACTATATTTCCGTTTTCATCAAGTCCGAACTCAAACTTTGTATCCGCAATGATAATACCCTTTGTAAGTGCATAATCGGCACACTTTTTATATAATGCAAGAGTATAATCTCGCAATTTGGAAGCATACTCTTCTCCCTTACCGGGAAATCTTTTCTCCAGATACTCAACACTTTGCTCATAGCTTATATTTTCATCATGATCTCCGATCTCGGCCTTTGTCGAGGGAGTATATATAGGTTCCGGAAGCTTATCGGATTCCTTAAGTCCCTCCGGTAATTTAATACCGCATACGGTTCCGTCCTTTTTATAACTTGCCCAGCCGCTTCCGGTAATATATCCTCTTACTATACACTCTACCGGCAGCATTGTAAGCTTCTTAACCATCATACTTTTTCCTTTGAATTCCGGTTTTGAAAAGAATTCAGGCATGTCTGCGGCATCTACGGATATCATATGATTAGGCAGAATATCCTCGGTCATATCAAACCAGAATTTTGACATCTGCGTAAGCACCGCTCCCTTACCGGTTACATTATTATTAAGGATAACATCAAAACAGCTTATCCTGTCCGTTGCAACAAGGATAAGACTGTCTCCGTTATCATAAATCTCCCTTACTTTTCCTTCTTTGATCGGTTTAAACTCTGTACTCATCATTTTCTCCTTCTTCCTATACAAATTTAATTGCAGGATTTTACCTAATACATAATATCATAAAACATTTTAAAAAAACAGACCGAACCTTTGATTACACCAAACAAAGCGGTATAACGAACTTCCTCTCCCAAGTATTGCACCCGGATTAAAACTAAGATATATTGTTACTGTCAAACATAATTCCGATTTCATCCTCCGGGCAGGTCCCGGATCAATATAAATTCAAACAATAAACTATAAATGAAAGGATCTATCATGGCACTTGACGGAATAACCATATCCGCTCTTTGTAAAGAGCTTAATGATAAAATCATAAACAGCAGGATATATAAAATTGCCCAGCCGGAGGAGGACGAGCTTCTTCTCACCCTTAAAACCCCAAACGGTCAGCAGCGTTTACTTATCTCATCAGGCGCTTCTCTCCCCTTTTTATATCTTACAAATGATAACAAGCCGGGGCCTCAGACCGCTCCTAATTTCTGCATGTTACTGAGAAAACATATTCAAAACGGACGTATTGTTGCCATACGCCAGCCATCTCTGGAAAGAATACTCATGTTTGATATAGACCATCTGAATGAAATGGGGGATATGTGCCGCAAAACCCTGGTGGCGGAAATAATGGGCAAACACAGTAATATCATCTTCCTTGATGATAAAAATATGATCATAGACAGTATTAAACATATCTCTTCTGCCGTTAGTTCAATAAGAGAAGTTCTTCCGGGACGTGAATACTTCATACCGAATACATTGGATAAGATCGATCCTCTGACGGTAACCTTTTCGGATTTTTGCAATGCACTGAGAAATAAACCCATGCCTGCTGCCAAAGCGATCTATACCTCTTTTACGGGTTTTTCTCCCATAATGGCGGAAGAACTGTTATTCAGAAGCAAATTGGATTCTTCGATCCCCATATCCGAATATACAGAGGATGAACTCCTGCATCTGTATAATAACTTTATCTGGCTCACAGATATCATCAAAGCCGGTGATTTTTCACCCAATATGATAATTAAGGATAATACACCTGTTGAATTTGCGGCAATAAGCCTTACCCAATACGGTAACTATCCAACAGAGGAACTAACCTCCATATCAGAGGTTTTACGCAATTTTTATGCAAGGCGCAATACGATCACACGAATAAAGCAAAAATCTTCGGATCTTCGCCGTATCGTCTCAACCGTACTCGAACGAAATATTAAGAAATACGATCTGCAGCTTAAACAGCTTAAAGATACCGAAAAAATGGACAAATACAGAGTCTACGGTGAATTGATAAACACCTATGGTTATAATCTGGAACCGGGAATAAAATCCTTTGAAGCCGATAATTATTATACAGGAGAGAAGATCACCATTCCTTTGGATCCCACCCTCTCCCCCTCCGAAAATGCAAAAAAATACTTTGATAAATACGGTAAATTAAAACGGACCAGAGAAGCTCTCACCTCCATGACCAGTGAAACAAAGGCGGAAATAGATCATCTGGAAACCATTCAGGCTTCATTGGATATCGCACTTAAAGAAAGTGATCTTACGGAAATAAAAGAAGAATTACAGGATGCCGGATATATCAGAAAAAAATCCGGAAATAAAAAGAAAGAGCTTAAAAGCAAGCCCTTTCATTATGTAAACCAAGATGGATTTCATATTTATGTCGGAAAAAACAATTTTCAGAACGATCATCTTACCTTTAAACTTGCAACCGGCAATGACTGGTGGTTTCATGCCAAGAAAATACCGGGGTCTCACGTACTTGTAAAAAGCGAAGGACGAAAGCTGACGGACAGAACCTTTGAAGAAGCCGGTGCTCTTGCCGCTTACTATTCCAAAGGGCAGAAACAGGATAAAGTGGAAATAGATTATGTCCTTAAAAAGGAGGTTAAAAAACCGGCCGGTGCAAAACCCGGGTTCGTAGTATATTATACCAACTTTTCACTTGTGGCAACACCTTCAACCGACGGATTAACCCTTGTAGAGGACTGAGACGATTACTTTTCTCTCATATTATAATCAATATCCTCATTCATCATCTCCAGCATTATATCGGCAAAGCGGGGGTCAAACTGAGTCCCGCGTCCATTTTCTATTTCACTTCTCACCCGGTCCTGGGGCATAGGATCCCGGTAACTTCTGGAGCTTGTCATTGCGTCATAGGAATCCGCAACCGCGATTATCCTGGCTTCCTCAGGTATATCCTCACCCTTAAGACCGTCCGGATACCCTCCGCCTCCATACCGCTCATGATGCCACCTGGCAGCCTTGGCAAGCATAGGCTTTTCTTTTATATTTTTAAGTATACGGGCTCCCATAACAGGATGATTCTTTATCTGTTCAAACTCTTCATCGGTAAGTTTACCCGGTTTGTTTATGATAGCATCCGGAACTCCTATCTTACCCACATCATGCAGCAGCCCCATCATATATACATCTTCAAGCCTGTCCTCACTGAAGCCGCTTCTTCTTGCTATTTCTTTTGCATATCCGGCAACCCTGCTGGAATGACCGTTTGTATACGTATCCTTGGCATCAATGGCTTCGGCAAGTGACTGCACTATATGCATAAACAACTGCTCATTTTCAAATATCTTTTCGTTAACTTCTTCCTCCAGATGATTCTGAAGTCCTATTAGCCTTACCGCCTGTTTAACCCTTGCTGTAAGAATATCCGGAACAAAGGGCTTCTTTATAAAATCCATGGCACCCATGGCAAAACCCGCCGCTTCACTTTTGTTATCATCATCCGCTGTCAGGAAAATAACGGGAATCCTTGAAATACTTCCGCCCTTCTCACGTATTATTTTTAGGGTTTCAAAACCGTCTATTTCCGGCATCTTTATATCCAGGAGAATTAAATCCGGAGAATTTTTATCAAGAAAATCTATAAGTTCTTTACCGGATTTTAAAGTTGTGGTACGCATATTGCTTTTGTTAAGAACAAATTCCGCAATCTTAAGATTTACTGCATCATCATCAACTATTACTACCCATTCTTTCCTTCCGCCGGATTTCTTATCTTTATCGGAAACCGAATAATTCATATTACTGATCTCCCACTTAAGATCAGTAACAGCTGCATATTCCCCCTGATACCATCTGTTAACTATACGATCTATTACATTATCGGCATTTGTCGCTTTTACTTCCGGCAATATCAGGAAAAACTGGCTCCGTGATATCTGTACCATTACATCCGAATTTCGTAAAGAACCCTGAACCAGATTCCGAAAAGCCAATATTATCTTATCATCCCTATTATTTTCATCAATATAATTTAATGTAAATAATATCCTGCATACATCGTTTAAGTATCTTTCATGATACCTGCTTATATATCTGTAAACATTCCCGAAAACTTCCCTTCCCATCCACATTGCATTTTGAGATTGCGAAGCATTATTTTCGATCATACGTATAACAGCACTAATATCGGTATATTCAACATTTGAAATATTCGGAAAAAAAATACCGTTCCCGGATTCGGGAACATTATTTCCCTTATTAGTTATAATATCGGTTTCCTTATCAGGATCCTTCATATGCTTTCACCCCACAGCTATAACGATTACAGATCAATGAACAGACATTCCAAAACCCATCAGGTAACCCTTACCCGATGACTGCTTTTATTTTATCACATAATCCACCGTACTCACCCAGAAATTCTTCAAAATCATCATCAATATACTTATGATCATCTTCTTTTGCAGCAAATTCATGCTTCTTTGCATGCTCCTTAAGCCTCTCTACACCTATCGTAGCCATAAGCCCCTTTACGGCATGCGCCTCAATTCCGTAATCCTTATAATTTCCTTCTTTAAGGCAGCTTTTCATCCTATCAATCCTTGCTGCCGAATCCTCACATATATCCATTAGGATTTCCTTTAGAAATTCCTCTTCGCCCGCACTGTTCATAAGAGCCGCATCATAATCCAAACCCTCAATTACGGATAATTTATCTTTAAGCATACAATTTATTACCTCCCAATGCCTTTTATCACTGTCAATATATGCTTACCACCCGGCAAACGTCATATCCCCGTTTGACAAAACAAGAGCTATATACCGTTTCATATAGCTCTTAATTTATCTGCCTCAAAAATCTTTCAGCAGCAGCTCCTTCTTATATCTGATCCATGAGATTAACCATTTCTATTGCGGAAAGAGCACAATCGTATCCTTTATTTCCGCCCTTTGAACCGGCACGGGAAATTGCCTGTTCAATATTTTCCGTTGTTATCACGCCAAAGAGAACCGGTACCTTTGTCGTAAAAGAAGCCTGAGCTATTCCTTTTGATACCTCATTACACACATAATCATAATGAGTCGTGTCCCCTCGGATAACGGCACCTACACAAATTACAGCATCATATTTTCCGGATTCCGCCATCTTAGCCGCAACCACAGGTATTTCAAAAGCCCCCGGTACCCATACTGCCGTAATATTATTATCTTCAACTCCATGTCGCACAAGACCGTCAACGGCACCGCCCAATAGTTTGTTTACTATTATCTCATTAAATCTTGAGGCAACAATACCTACCTTCATGCCTTCTTTAGCTACCAATTTACCTTCCAAAACATTAATCTGATTCATTTTTTTCCCTTTCCCGTTTCTGTTGATCACTGCATGATCAAAGCTTTATTTCATTAAATATATGTCCCATTTTTTCTTTCTTGGTCTTCATATAAAAAACATCATACTTTTGAGGTTCTATTTCTATCGGTACCCTCTCCTTTATCTTAATTCCAAAACCCTCAAGACTATACACCTTATCGGGATTATTGGTAAGAAGTCTCATTGATCTCACCCCCAGATCTCTCAGTATCTGGGCACCTACCCAGTATTCACGGAGATCCGGTGCAAATCCCAGCTTAATATTTGCCTCTACGGTATCATAACCCTGCTCCTGAAGTTCATAAGCTTTAAGCTTATTTATCAAACCTATTCCGCGACCTTCCTGTCTCATATAAAGAATTATACCGCGGCCTTCCTCTTCAACCTGTCTCATTGCCTGTTCCAGCTGCTTGCCACAATCACAGCGCCTTGAACCGAATACATCACCGGTAAGACATTCCGAATGTACACGACATAATACATCTTCCCCTTCTCCTATATCTCCCTTAATAAGCGCCACGTGATGTTCTCCGGTTATATCATTTATATAACCGGCAATTCGGAATTCTCCAATATCCGTAGGCATCTTGGCATCTGCCTGTTTGATCACATGTTTCTCATTAATCTGAAGATAGCTCTGAAGCTCCTTTATGGTAATGAATTTAATATTATGTTCCTTTGCTATCTCCCATAATCCGGAGGTACGCATCATATTACCGTCGGAATCCATAATTTCACAACATACCCCGACTTCCTTAAGACCTGCCAGTCTGCACATATCCACCGTAGCTTCCGTGTGTCCGTTTCTGACAAGCACTCCTCCCGGTCTTGCGGTTAACGGGAAAACATGTCCGGGATGTCTGAAATCATTTGGCTTTGAATTATCATCACAGCATTTTTGTATTGTAAAAGATCTTTCTATCGCCGATATTCCCGTTGTAGTATTGATATGATCCACAGAAACCGTAAATGCGGTGCAATGATTATCGGTATTTTCCGATACCATCTGAGGAAATCCCAGCTTTTTTGCATATTCGACGCTCATTGGCGTGCATATCAATCCCTTACCGTAGGTGGCCATAAAATTAATATTATCTCCGGTCGCAAATTCACCGGCACAGATAAAATCACCCTCATTTTCCCTGTCGGGATCGTCCGTCACCAATATAATATGCCCCTTACGAAACTCTTCTATCGCTTCTTCTATAGTATTATATTTATAATCCATATTTATTATCCATTCTCAAATATTCATTTATTTCATAAAATCATTAAGCATTTCAATAGTCAGACCTTTATCCGGTTCTTTGGACCCATTCTTAAGGAGCGACTGTTCCAGGAAGCTTGCAACATATTTACCGACTATATCATTTTCAAGATTAACCACATCACCTTTATGTTTATTCAACAAAGTGGTTTTTGAGCCTGTATGAGGAATTACGGAAACCATGAAAAATGATTCTTCAACCTTAGCTACGGTAAGACTGATCCCGTCGATCGCAATTGAGCCCTTTTCAACTATGAACTTCATTATATCATAATCAGCCGTGATTGTAACCCATATTGCATTGCCTTCATTTCTATACTCAACTATGGTACCCATACCGTCAATATGTCCGGACACAATATGACCGCCAAATCTGCCATTTGCGGCCATTGCCCTTTCAAGATTAACCTTGTCTCCGCGCCGCACCCTGCTAAGGGAACTTCTTCTTACAGTCTCCGGCATAACATCCGCCAAGAAGCTGCTTTCACTCATACTTACAACCGTCAGACAGACTCCGTTTACAGCTATACTGTCACCGATCTTTGTTTCTTTAAGAACCTCGGATGCCTCTATCCTGAGTATACCGCTGCTCCCGGTCATCTTAATATCTTTTACAATTCCAAGTTCTTCTATTATACCGGTAAACATAGCTCTCGTTTCTCCCTATAATCTCTTCATGTTCCGACATATCCTGCTCTTAACATATATTCATGCCTTAACATAACTGATCTGTATATCATTATCATGCCTTACAATATTTTCAAGCCTGAAGAATGCCGCATCCTCCACATTACTTATCCCAAGGCCCTCCACCGGCGTTCTTGCATCTCTGCCGCCAAAAACCTTCGGCGCAATAAATACCTCTATGCGGTCCACAAGTTTCTCTCTTATCAAACTGTCATTTACCGTTCCACCGCCTTCTGCCAACACAGAATCAATTCCCTGCTCCCCAAGATATTTTAAGAGAAAAGAAAGATCCACTTCTCCGTCCTTTTCAGGTGATCTGACAGTCAGGATCCCCGCACTTTCCAATGATTCCCTACGCAGGACCATATCTTTACTGTTTTGAAGCTCCTCTTCACTATATGCTACTATCGTCTTATGATCGGTTGCCGATCTGACAATACGGCTCTGCAAAGGAAGACGTAACTTACTGTCAAGAATTACTCTGACAGGGCTTTTCAAACCATCCAGTCTTACATTTAGCATAGGATCATCCGTAAGCACTGTATTTATTCCCGCCATTATCGCCATATATTTATGACGAAGCTTATGTACTTCTTCTCTCGATCCTTCATTTGTTATCCACTTTGAAGCCCCGGTCCTGGTTGCTATCTTGCCATCCATTGTCATAGCATATTTCAGGACCACATACGGTTCTTTCTTCTTTATGTACTTGAAAAACACGGGATTAAGGGCATCGCATTCCTCCTTAAGAAAGCCCTCAACAACCTCAATACCTTCTGCCCTTAATATGGCAAACCCTTTACCCGATACAAGGGGATTGGGATCGTAAGAACCTACTACTACACGAGCTATTCCATTTTCAATAATCGCCTCTGTACAAGGCGGCTGTTTACCATAATGACAACAGGGTTCCAGGGTAACATACATAGTTGCTCCCTGAGCCGGTTCCTTAAGAGAAGCCAACGCATCTCTTTCCGCATGTCTTTCTCCGTATTTTCTATGATAACCTTCTCCTATGATCCTGCCATTCTTAACTATAACCGCCCCCACCATGGGATTGGGATTGGTAAAACCCTCTGCCTTTCCGGCAAGCTCTATGGCACGACGCATAAACTGTTCATCCGTCATTGGTATTTCCTTTTCTTTGCAGTTTAATAAACTGTTTTATTTTATATCCCCAAAGAATCGATACAGGCTTTTAGTCCTTTTTCCACAGGTGTGGTATTTATTCCCAGCGCATCATATCGCTTAGAGGAATAACATTCCGATTCCTCTTTTGTCAAAACAAAGGGAAGGGGTATTCCCCTCTTAATCACCTGTTCCACCTGTACTTCGATCATATCATAAGCCTTTTCTCCGGGTGATTTTAACTCATACGCTGCTCTGAGAGCTTTCTCAAATTTAACGTAATCCATAAAATCAGAAGAAGTGAAATTATATGCTGTTTCTATTTTATTTTCAGACATTTCACATAATTTCACCAATGCCTTTGCGGCATCGGACACGTAGATCATCTGCCAATACCCGGTAGCATCTATGGGATGTAAGATCTGCCCTGCATTTTTGATCCATTCAATATATATACTTTCTCTGGGCGCATAATTTCCCGGCCCGTAAATAACCGACGGTCGAACGGATACGGGTTTTATACCATACTCCATACATTCTTCCGCTATTTCTTCTTCAAGCGCTATCTTACCCGATATATATTCGCTTTGAGCATCCTCTGTAGAAACTGCCTCTAATTCCGCATTTTCAGTAAGACAGCTGCCGCTTCCCTTTTTATATACATCCACTGTACTGATAAAAATATATTTTTTCAGACAATTTTTATCAACACTGTCAATAATGGTTTTAATATCCCCTTTATTATAAGCGCAAAAATCAACAACCGCTTCATAGCCGTATTCATCAAGCTTAAGTTCCTTCAAAGCGTTGATATCATGCCTGTCGGCTTTTAATTCCCTGACGCCTTCCAATCCCACGGGGATATTCCCCCGGTTTAAAACCGTAATATCCGATTTTTTATATGCATGCTGTACAAACCATCTGCCCAGAAAATAACTTCCGCCTATAACCAGTATCTTCATCCTTATTCTTCCCTTTTTCCCCGATCACTTTTCCGCAATTTCCGAAAAGGGTATAAAATCAAGCCTTAAATATACACCTCTTGAAAGGAAATCCTTAGCCTCTTCTTCGGTAATACTTTCCCATTCATCATCTCCGTAACAGATAAACCAGGGATTTTTTTCATTTTCATAACCATCATATTTTATGCTATACTGAGGGATCATCTCAACCGAATTGGGAACTATGTCAATAATCTGCCATTCCGTCAAAGCAGCTCCGCCCGAACCCTCATTACATATCATGCCGTTCTCAAGAGCATAATAACGATTTCTGCTCCATCCGGTTACCACATGTGCAGGTTTCCTGTCTACAATGGTATAAATATCATAAACCACTCCCTTAAGATTACCCTCTGCTATCTCGCCTATAAGAAGTTCCTCCACTCCGTCAAGATTTATATCCAGATAAGCATATCCGACGCTCTTCATAGCTTCTCCGCCGGTTGCAATATCGATAACATTATATTCCGTACTCATACCCTCCTGCTCAAGGCGGGATGCATCCCATTTCTCCTTTATAGCTGTGATATGCTTATCTATAATATCCGTATACATTCCATCACCGAGACAGCCCGAGCCCCATATAAACTCTCCCTCCGAAACCGGTTTAAGGGTCTTTACCATATCTTCCGCTCCCTCATAAAGCCTCATATATGACTCAGGGGCCTCATCACTGTATGTAATATAATCATATTGAACATCCGAAGCAAACTCCATCACTATATCATACAGAACCTCTTCATCCTTTTTGATCTCGCCCACCTTTTTACCTATACCGCCGGCATAGTCCCCGGGATATTTACAAGCCTTAACACTAAATACATATCCTCCGAAATCAGCCTCCATTGCCTCCTTATCATATACGGCAATCATATCATCCGAAGTCTCTATCTTATATGATCCCTCATAATCCCGGGACACGGTCATCTGAAAAAGACCGTTATCCACAACCTCACCCGTAACCTTTACAGCTGCTTCCTCTTCGGAAGAAGATTCTTTTACAGGGGATTCTTTACCGTTTTCGCTTATGGTTTCCCCGTTTTGTTCTTCCATACCGGCAATATCGGCTTCAGACTCACTGACCGTTTCTTCAAAAGCTTCCGGATAATTAATATTTATATTGATATTTCCGTCACTGCAGCCGCTCAGGACTCCTGCTACACCGGCCGTTAATAATGTACCCAGGATCATTTTTTTAACTTTTGCAAAGCTCATAATATTTCTCCTCTCTTTAAAACCGTTATCCATATGCCGGATCTAACGGCTTAAACGTATTATTTCATCCAACAGCCGGTTTGCCGCCTGTTTCTTGCTCATAAGTTCAAGTTCTGTTTCACCCTCTGCCGTGATCAGGGTAAGTATATTTGTATCTCCCTTAAACCCGGCACCTTCCACTCTCAGACTATTAGCCGCTATCATATCAAGATTTTTCTTTTCAAGCTTCTCCCTGGAATTCCCGATCATATTCTCGGTTTCCATTGAAAACCCGCATAAAAACATTCCATCTTTTTTATGTTCTCCCAGATACTTAAGGATATCCGTAGTCCTCTCAAGTGGAATGGACATATCCCCATCCTTCTTTTTTATCTTATTATCCGCTACTTTCGCCGGTCTGTAATCAGCTACCGCCGCTGCTTTTATGATAATATCCATATTATCCGAACGACTTACAACCGCCTCATACATATCCTGAGCTGAAACAACAGATACAAATTCCGTAAACATGGGCGGATGCAAAGACGTCTGCCCACTGACAAGAGTTACACTTGCCCCACGTAACATAGC
>JAILKH010000007.1 GCA_024693925.1 Lachnospiraceae bacterium
TGATTGGAACAGAGATTATGTAATTGATAACCGCTCTAAATTTGAAGATACATATGAGCTCCTTTCGAATGAGAATTCAAAGAAAACAATGCAGTATTATCTTGATGCTGCCATAGGTGGAAAGTTTGATAAACTTTTTAGGGAATGCAGGGAAACGTCGATGTATTTCGATGGGAAAATAAAAGAATACAGTTTGGACAAGATATTTGATTGCGGTGCTTTTGATGGAGATTCTATTCATGATTTTATAGCTGCTTATCCTGATTATAAGAAATTATATGCGTTTGAGCCTGATAAGGCTAATATTGATAAGATTAACGAGAGGATTAAAAGAGAAGGCATTCATGACCTTCAAATAATTGATAAGGGTGTATGGTCTGAGACAACGACTCTTCATTTTGAATCTGATGGTACATCTATGTCCTCTATATCGGATGAAGGGGCCCAAACTATTGAAGTAATAAAGCTTGATGATATGTATGACTGCTTTGATAGTAAAAGCCTGATTAAGATGGATATAGAGGGAAGCGAGCTAGAGGCTCTAAAGGGCGCTGAAAAAATAATAAAAGAAATAAAACCAGCATTAGCTATATGTGTGTATCATAGAAGAGAAGATTTGATAACTATCCCACAATATATAGACAGCCTTGCTCCACAGGGAACATATGATTATTACCTTGGCTATCAAGGCTTGGACTTGGCAGAGCTAGTGTTCTATGCAGTGCCCAAGAAATAATGAACGGCCGCTTCTTTAGCTACATTTAATTACCGAATTACCGGAAAGCGAGTTTAATGTATAGAATGAAAAAAGCAAAGTATTATATTATACTTCATTTGATTTTAGCATTGTTTTCAATGGGAGGAATTTTCTCAAAATATGCATCTAAAGAAACAATGCTGAGCCGTGAATGGTTAATTAATTATGGAGCTGTTTTGGCGTTATTGTTTATTTATGCTATAGCTTGGCAGCAGATAATAAAGCATATGCCTATAATAACAGCGTATATAAATAAAGCAGTGACAATCATCTGGGGTATAATATGGGGCTTTGTTTTTTTTGATGAAAAAATCACAATTAATAAGATTATTGGCGCAATAATTATAATAATAGGAGTATGTATAGTTGTTACTGGAGAAGAAAATCCTTCGAGCTAATATTGTAGATTGAAGGGAATAAGCTATTTGAGGATATACGAGAGGATGTATACAGATTCACCGGTAGTCGGGAGGTGCAGCAGAGGATCTTGGCAGAGGATTTAGCAATAATGGATTGGAACTCCCAGAAAAGATGGGAGAGGGAAGAAGGCAGGAAATCTTTGATTGAGGATATGCTTCGAAGAGGTAAAACGGTAGAAGAGATTGTTGATTTCTGCGGATGTTCTATTGAGCTTGTCAAAGAAGTTGAGGATAGAATTATTAATTCGAAAGAATAGATTTGATCCGTTTCATATAGGATTGAGTAAGTATACATTCAGGGAGCAGTGCGATGAGGAACCGGGACTAACGCTTTGCGATGGGACTGTTAAGATTATCTACAACTGTTGTTATGAGGGAGAAGATATCTCGGATGACTTGAAAAAACTTATGATTATGTAGAGAATGGTAACGCAGATCGTGAACTAACTAAAGAGAAAGATGAGGTTGATGGGGCCTAAGATAATGAAACAGTTTAATACTACTGTGATATGTATACCCTCTAAGCACTATATGGTGGATACTTCAGATAAAGTCAACGAGATCAAGAAACTTGTTGAAGCCGGTAAGTATTTTACGATAAACAGGGCAAGACAATATGGAAAAACAACCACACTCAGAGCCTTAAAGCTTGCATTGGATGAGAAATATAAGGTTTTGAGTCTTAGTTTCGAAGGAATAACAAAAGCGAATTTTTCAACAGAGCAGTCCTTTGTGAAAGCGTTCTGCCGCCTTTTTAAGAAGAATCCTGTACTCTATCAGTCAATCCCGGATATGATCCGAGATGAATTTGAAGACTTTCTTCAGAGAAAAGAAGAAAAGGCAGAGATGGACGAGCTTTTTGTGAGCCTCAGTAAATGGTGCTCAATATCCGAAAAACCCATCGTTCTTATGATAGATGAGGTTGACAGCGCAACAAATAATCAGGTGTTTTTGGATTTTTTGGGATTGCTTCGTGACGGATATATATCAAGGGAGTCTAACGAAATTCCGGCATTTCAATCAGTTGTGCTTGCCGGAGTTACGGATGTTAAGCATTTGAAGAGTAAGATTCGTGATGAAGCAGAATCAAAGGAGAACAGTCCTTGGAATATAGCTGCCGAATTCACGGTCGATATGAGTCTGTCAGAAGAAGGCATAAGAGATATGCTGGATGAATATGAAGCGGATCATAAGACAGGGATGAACACAGACGACATTGCAAAGTCGATCCATGATTATACAAACGGATATCCTTTCCTTGTCAGTCGTATATGCGAATTGATCGATACAAGACTGGTTCCGGATATAATCAAAGATTTATCATCAGCATGGACCGAAGTTGGGATAAACGAGGCCGTCAAAATCATTTTGTCAGAGAGTAATACACTATTTGATTCTATTATGGGAAAGCTCAGAGATATGCCGGGGTTAAGAAGAAATCTGAAGCAGATCCTTTTTGAGGGGGAATCGATTGCGTACAGTCCGGATAATGATGAGCAGAAGCAGCTTTGCATGTACGGCTTTATTGTGAATGATCATAATACGGTCATGGTAGCCAATAGAATTTTCGAAATGAGACTTTATAAGTTTTATCTTGGCGAAAGCTGTTTCGCCGATGAAATGAGAGGAGATGCACTTGATAATAAACCGGAATTCATTAGGGATGGTGAACTGAATATTCCACTGATAATGCAGCGTTTTATTGAAACGCAGAAATACATACGAAAAATAGGTGATGAAGCGGCTGAGAAGAAGTTTATTGAAGAAGAGGGCAGAGAAAAATTCCTGACCTACATCTCACCAATAATCAACGGGGTAGGTACTTTCAGCATTGAAGAAGAAACAAGAGACCGTAAACGAATGGATGTGGTTATTCATTACAATGGTAAACGTTATATTATTG